>NZ_JBFRVF010000035.1:0-33997 GCF_041475025.1 Vibrio sp. 10N.222.49.C12
AACTACCTTGAAAAACACCGGCAGCGTCAAATAACGCAGTAACCTTCTAGAGTATCAATTTACCATTTCAAACATAATGAGAATCAATAACGACTTTTTTGATAAACCATTCTCACATTCTCTTGTTATTTTCTGATAGCCAAGCGCATTAGACCGTTCATCATGCAAGATTATCAATAAGGCTCGGCTATGTATCTAACATACATAAATCCAGCACGGGTATTATTAAGCAACCTAAAATCTCAAAACAAACGACCAGATCCCCTCGAATGGAAAATAATTTGATTCTACGCGCCTCAAGTTGCCTATTGCGCTCGCCACGTTTTTCACACGCAAAATTGTAAATAAATACATAATTGTTAAGCAAAATTGTGGAAGCGGTCTAACCTTAAAATGTAGGGAGAGCCTATTTTTCAATCGCTCGTCAGTTTTGACTGGTTAACAAGGGGAATGTGACTATGAGTATCTTTGACCACTATCAATCACGTTATGAAGCAGCCAAGGAAGAAGAGCTGACATTGCAGGAGTTCTTAGGGCTGTGTAAAGACGATAAAAGTGCTTACGCTAATGCTGCCGAGCGCTTATTACTAGCCATTGGCGAACCAGAGGTTATTGACACTGCTCAAGACCCTCAACTGAGTCGTATTTTCTCGAACCGTGTCATCTCACGCTACAGCGAATTTAAAGATTTCTACGGTATGGAAGATGCGATTGAACAGATTGTTTCTTACTTAAAACATGCTGCGCAAGGTTTAGAAGAACGTAAACAAATCCTTTACCTACTTGGCCCTGTGGGCGGTGGTAAATCTTCTCTCGCTGAAAAACTCAAAGCCCTGATGCAGAAACTACCAATCTATGTATTGTCTGCTGACGGTGAACGAAGCCCAGTAAACGATCACCCATTCTGTCTATTCGACGTTAACGAAGACGGCGACTTATTGAAGAATGAATATGGCATTGAGAAACGCTATCTTCGCTCAATTATGTCTCCGTGGGCAGCAAAACGTCTGCACGATTTTGGCGGTGATATTTCCAAATTCAAAGTCATCAAACTGCGCCCTTCTATTCTCGATCAAGTTGCGATCGCGAAAACGGAGCCAGGTGATGAAAACAACCAAGATATCTCGTCTCTGGTTGGTAAAGTTGATATTCGTAAACTTGAACACTTCTCTCAAGATGATCCTGATGCCTACAGCTACTCTGGTGCGCTTTGTAAAGCCAACCAAGGTGTGATGGAATTCGTGGAGATGTTCAAAGCGCCAATCAAAGTATTACACCCTCTACTTACGGCAACACAAGAAGGTAACTTCAACGGTACCGAAGGGCTTTCTGCACTGCCATTTGACGGTATGATTCTCGCTCACTCGAACGAATCTGAGTGGCAGACCTTCCGTAACAACAAAAACAACGAAGCATTCCTCGACCGTGTGTACATTGTAAAAGTCCCTTACTGTCTGCGTGTGTCTGAAGAAGTTAAGATCTACAAGAAACTGCTTGAGCACAGTGAGCTATCCCAAGCGCCTTGCTCACCAAGCACACTCGATCTGCTATCGCAATTCAGCATTCTTTCGAGACTAAAAGAGCCTGAAAACTCATCTCTATTCTCTAAGATGCGTGTTTACGATGGTGAGACTCTAAAAGACACCGATCCAAAAGCGAAGAGCTACCAAGAGTACCGAGATTATGCTGGCGTTGACGAAGGCATGTCTGGGCTATCAACGCGTTTCGCCTTTAAGATCCTGTCTCGTGTGTTTAACTTCGACCAAGCCGAAGTGGCCGCGAACCCAGTGCACCTGTTCTACGTTATTGAGCAGCAAATCGAACGGGAGCAGTTCCCTCAAGAGACCGCCGAGAAGTACCTAGAGTTCTTGAAAGGATACCTAGTGCCACGCTACGTAGAGTTCATCGGTAAAGAAATTCAAACCGCTTATCTAGAGTCTTACTCTGAGTACGGTCAGAATATCTTCGACCGCTATGTCACCTACGCAGATTTCTGGATTCAAGACCAAGAGTACCGCGACCCAGAAACAGGCCAACTATTTGACCGTGCTTCTCTGAATGGTGAACTAGAGAAAATCGAGAAGACAGCCGGTATCAGTAACCCTAAAGACTTCCGAAATGAGATTGTGAACTTTGTGCTTCGTGCCAAAGCCAACAATAACGGTCAAAACCCAGTGTGGACGAGCTACGAGAAACTGCGCACTGTGATTGAGAAGAAAATGTTCTCTAACACAGAAGAGCTACTTCCTGTTATTTCGTTCAATGCTAAGACCTCAACGGATGATCAGAAAAAACATGACGACTTCGTTGCTCGTATGATGGAAAAAGGCTACACCGAGAAGCAAGTGAGACTGCTATCTGAGTGGTACCTAAGAGTTCGTAAATCCTCATAACTAAACGGTATTGAGCTGCTCAACTGAGCAGCTCGTATAAACCAATAACTTTTATAC
This sequence comes from Vibrio sp. 10N.222.49.C12, assembly GCF_041475025.1. NCBI lineage: Bacteria > Pseudomonadati > Pseudomonadota > Gammaproteobacteria > Vibrionales > Vibrionaceae > Vibrio > Vibrio sp. 10N.222.49.C12. The sequence continues at coordinate 2,451 of NZ_JBFRVF010000035.1, forward strand.
CTTAGTAAATCAATAACTCTTATACCCGAATAAAAAGTAGCATCGCGACATCAGCTGAGAGGGAGTTCTTATGGCACAATTTATCGATCGGAGGCTCAATGGCAAAAATAAGAGTGCTGTGAATAGACAGCGTTTCTTACGACGCCATAAAGAGCAAATCAAAGAATCTGTGGCCGATGCAGTTAACCGACGCTCAATCACCAATACAGAAACAGGTGAAGACGTCACTATTCCCCATAAAGACATCAAAGAGCCGAACTTTCACCAAGGTCAAGGCGGCGTAAGAGAGCGCGTTCACCCAGGTAATGATCAGTTCATCACTGGCGATAAAATCGAACGCCCTAAAGGTGGTGGTCAAGGTGGTGGCTCAGGCCAAGGCGACGCAAGCCCTGATGGCGAAGGCCAAGATGAATTTACCTTCCAAATTTCAAAAGATGAGTATCTTGATATTCTCTTTGAAGATTTAGCTCTACCTAATCTAGAGAAAAATCAGGTCAACAAAATCACCGAATGGAAAACTCACCGCTCTGGTTACCAAAGCGCGGGGATTCCATCCAACATCGCTATCGTTCGTTCACTACAGCAATCTCTGGCTCGTAGAACCGCGATGACAGCAGGTAAAAAGCGCGAGCTTAACCTACTGATGGAACAGCTTGACCAAGTTAAAATGACGGAGCCGGCACAACCTTTTGAGGAAGGTCGCCTCAAAGAAGAGATTGCCGAGTTACGTAAAAAGATTGAAAGCGTGCCGTTCATTGACACCTTCGACTTACGTTTTAAAAACTACGAGAAGCGCCCTATTCCATCTAGCCAAGCCGTGATGTTCTGTCTAATGGATGTATCGGGCTCTATGGATCAGGCCACAAAAGATATTGCGAAGCGCTTTTATGTTCTTCTGTATCTGTTCTTAAATCGCACCTACGAAAACGTCGATGTTGTGTTTATTCGTCACCATACTCAGGCTAAAGAGGTCGACGAACATGAGTTTTTCTACTCACAAGAAACGGGTGGCACCATTGTTTCAAGCGCACTGAAACTGATGAAGGAAATTGTCGCAGACCGCTACCCTGCTAATGAGTGGAACATCTATGCAGCACAAGCCTCTGATGGCGATAACTGGGCTGATGACTCTCCTCGCTGTAAAGAGTTACTGGTCAATACGCTTCTGCCAACTTGCCAATATTACTCTTACATCGAAATAACACGCCGCTCTCATCAAACACTTTGGCACGAATACGAAAAACTCGAGAGTAGCTTTGACAACTTCGCCATGAAAAACATTAAAACGGTGGATGATATTTTTCCTGTGTTTAGAGAACTGTTCCAGAAAGAGACAGCGTAAGGGAGTTTGCCATGACAGCGAAATCAAACGTTGCAGAGAAAAACAAAGCTGCAAAAAAGAAAAACGACAAGATGCTGCCTGATGGTCCAGATTGGACGTTCAACCTCTTGGAGAAATACCACGTAGAAATCAAACGTGTTGCGCAGCATTACCGTTTAGATACTTACCCAAACCAGATTGAAGTGATTACTTCAGAACAGATGATGGATGCCTACTCGAGCATTGGTATGCCTATCAATTACAACCACTGGTCTTTTGGTAAGAAATTCATTCAAACCGAGCAAAACTACAAGCATGGCCAAATGGGCTTGGCATACGAAATCGTAATCAACTCCGATCCGTGTATCGCTTACCTGATGGAAGAGAACACGGTCACAATGCAGGCGCTGGTAATGGCTCACGCTTGTTATGGCCACAACTCTTTCTTTAAAGGCAACTACCTGTTCCAAACATGGACCGATGCCAGTTCCATCATCGATTACTTGTTGTTTGCTAAGAAGTACATCAGTGGTTGTGAAGAGAAATATGGTGTTGCTGAAGTCGAGCAGCTCCTTGATTCTTGTCACGCACTGATGAATTACGGCGTAGACCGATACAAACGCCCTGAGAAGATTTCCATTGCAGAAGAGACAGCAAGACAAGAAGAACGCGAAGCTTATCTGCAATCTCAAGTGAATGACCTATGGCGAACCGTTCCTCAAAATAAAAATAAGGAAGAAGAGACCAAGATCCGCTTTCCTAGCGAGCCTCAAGAAAACATTCTCTACTTTATCGAGAAGAACGCACCACTGCTTGAACCTTGGCAACGAGAGTGTGTTCGCATCGTTCGCAAAGTGAGCCAATACTTCTACCCTCAAAAACAAACTCAAGTGATGAACGAAGGCTGGGCAACCTTCTGGCATTACACCATTCTTAACCACCTTTACGACGAAGGCTTGGTGAGTGATAAGTTCATCTTAGAATTCCTACACAGCCATACCAGTGTCGTCGCACAACCTGCCTACAACAGTCCTTATTTCAGCGGGATAAACCCTTATGCGCTTGGCTTTGCGATGTTTAGAGACATCCGACGCATCTGTGAAGAGCCAACCGATGAAGATAGAGAGTGGTTCCCTGAGTTAGCCGGAAGTGATTGGTTAGAAGCGGTGCACTTTGCGATGCACAACTTCAAAGATGAAAGTTTCATCAGCCAATACCTTTCTCCAAAAATCATTCGAGACTTTAAGCTGTTCTCTGTACTCGACGACGACCGTAAAAATACCATTGAGGTGAGTGCTATTCATGATGATCCGGGCTATCGCCTGATTCGTGAGAAGCTTGCGGCGCAATACAACCTAAGTAACCTTGAACCAAACATTCAGGTGTTTAATGTCGATGTTCGTGGTGACCGCTCAATGACACTGCAATATGTGCCTCACGACCGCATCCCGCTTGATAAAGGCTACGACGAAGTGATGAAGCATCTCTATCGCTTGTGGGGCTTTGATGTGATTTTGGAAGAGCTCAAAGATACGGGTCATAGAGAGATTCTGACTACTTGTCCAAAACGTAATGATTATGGAGCCAAGATTTAATATCAATCACAGTAAGTCAGTGTTTGGTATAAAACTCCGCTCCCCCTACAACATAGTGGTCACCAGCTCGGAAGTGGAGCAATAAAAAAACGCATAAGTCTGATGACTTATGCGCTTTCTTTTTAAGGCTCAAACGTCTGTAAATGAACGTAAGGCACCAAGCCTAGAACTAGAACTAGAACTCAATAAGCTTAAACAATCGGCTTTTGACCGCGTTCAATCAGCTTCATCAACACGCTGTCTGCAGATTTACCTGCCACGCCCGCTAGTTTGTCTGAAAGCTTTTTCTTCTGTACGTAGTGGATCGCTAGAACCGTTTTGTCCTTACATGCCGCTACGACTAAGTCATCAGAAGTGCTGATCTCATCCACCAGTCCAAGTTCATGTGCTTGTGTACCAAACCAGTGTTCACCCGTTGCTACTTTTTCAAGATCTAACGCAGGACGATGGTCACGGATGAAGTCTTTGAATAGGCCATGTGTCTCTTCTAGCTCTTCTTTAAACTTCTCACGTGCTTTATCGCTGTTCTCACCAAACATAGTAAGCGTGCGTTTGTACTCACCCGCCGTTAGCTGCTCGAACTCAATATCGTGCTTTTTAAGTAGTTTGTTGAAGTTTGGCAGTTGAGCGATAACACCAATAGAGCCAACAATAGCAAACGGTGCAGATACAATTTTGTCTGCGATACATGCCATCATGTAACCGCCGCTTGCCGCCACTTTGTCTACCGAGATAGTCAGAGGCAAACCTGCCGCTTTGATACGATCAAGTTGAGAAGACGCTAAACCATAGCCGTGAACCATGCCACCGCCAGACTCAAGTTTCAGCAATACTTCATCACCTTCACGAGCCACAGCCAGAACCGCCGTTACCTCTTCACGTAATGAAGCCACTTCTTTCGCATCAATGCTGCCGTTAAAATCAAGAACGAATAGATGTGGTTCACGCTTACTATCAAGCTCACCCTCTTTCGCTGCTTTCTTCACTTCTTTACCGCGTGATTTTACTTTCTCTTTTTCCGCTTTCTTTTCTGCTTTATCACGGGCTTTGATGAAAGCATCATCGTGTAGATGGTGCTCTAGTTGTTCAATCGTCTGTTTATGATGTTCAGATAGGTTCGTGATTTCCAGCTCACCTTTAATCGCGCTTGATTTCCCACCCACAGATTTAGCAATCACTAAAATTGCGATGATGGCGATTACAACGGTCGCAATCTTGGCTAAAAACAAGCCGTAGTCCAACAAAAATTCCAATGTCATATCCCCTATTGTATGAATTAGTGTATTGTAACCATCTTGTCACGATTACCAAGAATTTCTCATCATTCCTGCGGTTATCTGTGTGATTAAACATCAATGGAATGACGAACATAATAAAAGAAAGAAGGATAAGCACAGTGGATTACCCAATCTCTACAGATGCCCTCAAAGATAAAGTAATTTTGGTTACAGGTGCCGGTGCTGGCATTGGTCGCCAAGCAGCACTAAGCTTCGCTCAACATGGTGCAACTGTCATTCTGTTAGGCCGCAATGTTAAAAACCTTGAATTCATTTACGATGAAATCGAAAGCGCTGGTTACCCACAACCTGCGATTATCCCATTGGATTTAAAAGGTGCGACAAAGCAGAACTACGTTGATATGGCTGAAACCATTGAATCACAGTTCGGTCGTTTAGACGGTCTACTGCATAATGCTGGCGTTCTTGGCACTCTAAGCCCGTTTGAGCAGATTGATGAAGAAACCTTTGATGATGTTATGCAGATCAATGTGAAATCTGAGTTCTTGATGACTCAAGCTCTGCTACCTGCACTTAAAAAAGCAGAAGCAGGTCGTATCGTATTTACCTCTTCAACGGTTGGTCACTCTGGTCGTGCATTCTGGGGCACTTACGCAATTTCTAAGTTTGCTACCGAAGGTATGATGCAGATCCTAGCGGACGAGCTTGAAGACACGAACATCCGTGTTAACGCAATCAATCCAGGCGGCACTCAAACACGTATGCGTGCAAAAGCGTACCCAGGAGAAGATGCGAATAAGCTAAAAACGCCACTCGACATCATCCCACTGTACCTACACTTAATGAACCCAATTGTGACAGACATTAATGGCCAATGTATCGATGCTCAACCTAAGTAACTTGATATCATTGACCAATAGTAAAAAGTCGCTTCCATAGCGGCTTTTTTTTATCTAAATCAATCAACTAACACTGATACCAATCGTAGTAAATAACTGGTCATCCTAGCTTGTTAAAACACTCGATAACGGCGTTAGAAATTTTGATTGTAGAATAACTACTTATCGAAAATTTCTGCCTTGTTCTCAAGCATTTTTCCTGCGCTATTTATGATCACTTACTTACTGTGATTGGTATTATTCCCCTAATTTTCGTCATTTTGCTTTGCATCTTTTCCATTGTTAAATATACTGTATAAATACACAGGTATTTAATTATGCATGAACTAATAAAAAACTTACAAGACCGCCAGCTAATCTGGAAAGGGTTACAATCAACAACGCAAGGAAGCACCACTTCAACAGGCTATCCTCAACTGGATAAACAGCTTGATGGCGGCTTCCCGACGCACGGCGTTATTGAAGTTGAATCACAACAAGGGATCGGCGAGCTTCGCCTCCTTACGCCCTATTTATCTCAACAAAACTCGCAAAAACTGGCCATATTCATTAATCCGCCAGGGAAGATCTGTGCCGAGTTTTTTAGCGGCCAAGGCATTGAATTAGAGAATATTCTTGTTATCCAGCCTCAACGCGATCTCGATGCGTTGTGGGCGGCTGAGCAGTCCCTCAAAAGCGGTGCTTGTCACTCTGTATTGCTATGGGGAGCCGATCTAGAAATACACCAAACCAAGCGCTTACAAGCAGCAAGCGAAACCGGTAAGTGCCTGCAGTTTCACTTTAAAGCCACCAGCCATAATCAACTATCCCTACCCGTTTCTTTAAGCATGAAGCTGTCTTCTCACGCCCAAGGATTGAAGGTAGAGGTAACAAAAAGAAAAGGCAGCTGGTCGTATGGCAGCTTTATTCTAGACATGACACACTACTGGCCGTTACTCACAGAGAAAGTCGTTTATGAAGACAATTCAGACCGCGCTTTGTCTGGTAACACTGTGCTGGCTTTTCCTATTGCGAAGCAAGGCTAACGTATGTTGTGGCTTTATCTGCACTTTCCATCTCTGCAGTTGGATACCTTGTTTAACTCTAATGAATTGGGTTCGAGCGAAGACTCACGCGAACAACCTATTATCATCGTGGATGAAAAAGATCACCATGTACTGCAAGCAAACCCAGCTGCGCTGCAATCGGGAATTTCGCTTGGTATGGGCTTAGGGTCTGCAGCAGCTTTGTGCCACAACTTACACGTCCACCCTTACAGTATTGAACTGGAGAAAAGTAAGCTTAAAGAGATCGCTCAATGGGCGTATCTGGTCACTTCCGACATGGCGTTATTGCCACCTAATGGTTTGTTGATTAAAGCCTCTAACATGCTGTCACTTTACGACGGGCTAGATAACTACTGGCATGAGCTCAAAAGCCACTTAGAAACGCTCAATATCCAGTTCAGCTTCGCTACGGGTTATTCGCCGCTTTCTGCGATCCTTTTGGGTAAGCAAGCGATCAACCAAGCAACAAACAATATTGAGCAGATGAAAACTTGGGTCAATCAACAAGCATTAATTTCCAGTGAGCTACCGACAAAGCAAGTGGAACGCCTGAACCGTGTCGGTATCAATACCGTTGAAGACTTATTAAAGCTGCCTTTGCAAGAGGTCGCACGCCGCTTTGATATCGACTTGGTGAATTATGTCGGTCGCCTTAACGGCCAGTTCAAGCACCCGATTGATTTCTATCATCCACCAGAGAATTTCCAGCAATATTTGGAGCTATTGTTTGATATTGAAAACATCCTATTTATCGAAAAGCCGTTGCTGAAATTACTGAATCAACTCGAATGTTTTTTGAAGCTACGCGATCGAGTGGCTTTCGAGTTAACTCTGACTTTACACCTAAGAGATAAAGACGATCACCCTGTCTCTTTTTATTCGGCACAAGGTGATTACCTTGCTGAAAAATGGGCGAACCTTACTCATCTCACCTTAGAGTCACTCAAGCTCACCGCACCGGTTCAAGGACTGACCCTCAGCTTGGTTCGTCATGGAGAACCCCAAATGGCCTACCATGATCTTTTTGATGGTAATACCGGAACACTTGCCGCGTTAGATTTGCTCTCACTACTGCAAGCAAAGCTTGGACAAGCCTGTATTCAAACACCAAAAATACAGCACGACCCAAGGCCAGAAAAGGCCAATCAGTATTCGCTCCCAACACTGAGTAAGTCTGTGACAAAAAGGCAAGCGCCCTCAAGGAGCGAGCAACAAACCACAGCTCTCAGCGTCGTTCAACAGCGGCTCAGGCCCAGTATTTTACTGCCAGAGCCCGAAGCCTTAACCGAAAGCGTCACCTTATCTCAAGGCCCAGAGCGCATTGTGTCTGGCTGGTGGGACGGAGAGAAGGTCATTCGTGACTACTTTATTGCTCACAGCGAAAACGGTCGGTGGCTCTGGATATTTAAAACGCCAGATAAACAGTGGTTTTTGCACGGCTTATTTAGCTAGTCGGTAAGAACGTAAGTCAGCAAGAAACTTTGTTAGCTCCTCCGTTCTACTTATTCAATTTCAGCGTCCCTTTTCAATCATGTTCACTCGCAATGGTTAAGTGAGATTACGTTATGTCTCAGCAATACTCAGAGCTTTTCTGTCAAAGTAATTACTCCTTTCTAGAGGGAGCTTCGCATGCGGAAGAGCTTGTTTTACAGGCCGACTTCTTACGTTACAAAGCACTCGCGGTTACTGATGAGTGCTCAGTCACGGGCATCGTTAAGGTTCACTCTGCAATCAAGCAACATAAACTGTCACTCAAGCAAATTGTCGGGAGCATGTTTTGGTTAAATGAAGAGTGCCAAGTGATCTTGATATGCCCAAACAGACAAGCCTACGCCGAGCTGTGCCGTATAATTACCAACGCGAGACGTCGTAGCAGTAAGGGACATTATCAGCTCTCTGAGTGGGATATCATGTCGGCTAAGCACTGCTTTATTCTTTGGCTTCCTCAACAGAAAAATGAAGACGCACACTGGGGGCAATGGCTCTCCCAGCATCATTCAGGTCGGTTGTGGATTGGCTTACAACGACACCTAAAACAAACCGACCAGCAGTACACAGATTACTGCGTTGAGCTGTCACAACATCACCAACTGCCGATTACAGCTTGTGGTGGTGTGTTGATGCACAATGCGAATCGCTTACCCTTGCAGCACTCACTCACTGCGATTAAATATCAAAAACCCATTACCGAAGTGGGCAGTCACTTACTCGCTAATGCAGAACATTGTTTACGGAGTATCAATAAGCTCTCTCATATCTTCAAAGCGGAGTGGCTAGAAGAGAGCAACCGCATCGCTGAGTTGTGTGAATTTGATTTAGATAGCTTACGATACGAATATCCCAGTGAACTGATTCCTCAAAGTGAGACACCCATGAGTTATCTGCGCATGTTGGTCGAAAAGGGAAAACGAACTCGCTTCCCAAAAGGTGTACCTGACGACATCCAACAAATCATAGATAAAGAATTGGGATTAATTGACGAGCTTGACTACCCTTTCTTTTTTCTCACCATTCACGACATCGTGATGTTTGCTAAAAGCCAAGGCATTCTTTACCAAGGTCGAGGTTCAGCGGCCAATTCCGTGGTGTGTTATTGCTTAGAAATCACCTCAGTCGACCCAAGGCAGATTTCAGTGCTATTTGAACGTTTCATCAGTAAAGAGCGCGATGAGCCGCCCGATATTGATGTCGATTTTGAACACGAACGCCGTGAAGAAGTTATTCAATACATCTATCAAAAATACGGTAGAGAAAGGGCTGCACTTGCCGCAACGGTCATCTCTTATCGCTTTAAAAGTGCGGTAAGAGATGTCGGTAAAGCATTAGGGCTACAAGAAACCCAGCTCGACTACTTCATCAAGAACACCAACCGTAGGGACAAAAGCCTAGGTTGGCAGGCTCAGCTCACTCAATTGGGTCTACAACCTGATTCTTTGAAGGGGCAACAGTTTATCCATTTGGTGAATGAGATTATCGGCTTTCCACGTCATCTGTCTCAGCATGTGGGCGGCTTTGTGATCTCTTCTGGGCCCTTGTATGAATTGGTTCCCGTCGAGAATGCCGCGATGCACGATCGAACCATTATCCAATGGGATAAGGATGATCTAGAAACCTTAGGCTTGCTGAAAGTTGATGTGCTCGCGTTGGGTATGCTCTCTGCGATTCGTAAATGTTTCGACCTGATCAAACGTATTCACGGGCGATCACTGACCATTGCTGAGATCACTCGCCTTAAGGATGATCCTCAGGTTTACGGCATGATTCAACGGGCAGACACGGTCGGGATATTCCAAATTGAGTCACGTGCGCAAATGAGCATGCTGCCAAGGCTGAAACCGAAAACTTATTACGACTTGGTGATTCAAATCGCTATCGTACGCCCAGGTCCTATTCAGGGCGATATGGTGCATCCATTTCTCAAGCGTCGAGATGGCATTGAGCCAATCAGTTATCCATCTAAAGACGTGGAATCAGTACTGTCGCGTACCTTAGGTGTACCTATCTTCCAAGAGCAAGTGATTAAACTCGCGATGGTGGCTGCAGGGTTCACTGGTGGTGAAGCAGATCAACTCAGACGCGCAATGGCCGCTTGGAAGAAAAATGGCAACGTCTTTAAGTTTAAAAACAAACTCATCGAGGGAATGCAAAAGCGCGGCTATGAAACAGAGTTTGCCGAACAGATCTTTAAACAGATATGCGGCTTCGGCGAGTACGGATTTCCGGAAAGCCACTCGGCTTCGTTTGCGGTGTTAGCGTATTGCTCAGCTTGGTTGAAATGCTACTACCCTGAATGTTTCTACGCTTCTTTGTTGAACAGCCAACCCATGGGCTTTTATAGCCCATCACAGTTGGTACAAGATGCACAGCGACATAATGTGGTGATACTTCCGGTATGTGTGAACGCTTCTCAAAACGACCACACGGTTGTCTCTCATCAGAATGGTCTAGCGATTCGCTTAGGGCTGCGACAAATCAAAGGGTTCAGCGAGCATGGGATTCAAAGCGTGATCGCCAATCGTCCACCATCCGGTTATCGCCACCCTAGCCAGGTGAAACAGTTATCGATGAATAAGAAAGATATCGAGCTACTGGCATCGGCCAATGCGCTACATAACGTCTCTGGAGACCGCTTCCAAACTCGCTGGGCGATAATGGATTCCGCGTCTGATCTACCTCTGTTTAGCCAGGTCTATGACGATACTGAGGATGAGCATGGCGAACACACACTGAACAAGCCCAACGAAATGCAAGATCTACTCGAAGACTTCACCAGTGTCGGAGTTTCACTGAACAAGCATCCAATCACTTTGCTCGAAGAAGCGGGACGATTAGGTCGATTCACACACATGAAAGATTTAATACAACAAAGACACAAATCGATGGTCACCGTTGTCGGATTAGTCACAGGAAAACAATCTCCCGGAACCGCGGCAGGTGTCACCTTTGTTACGCTGGAAGATAGCACTGGCAATATTAATGTCGTGGTATGGGGAGCAACCGCACGCGCTCAACAGCAAGCTTATCTCACAGCCAAGGCGTTAAAAGTACAAGGGATATTAGAAAAAGAAGGTGAAGTCGTGCATGTTATCGCGGGAAAACTTATCGATATTACCGATGAAATTGTTGGCTTGAAAACCAAATCTCGGGATTTTCATTAGCGAAGTACCAACTGTTCTCAATCGATCATTGGCTAAAGAAAAGAGAGAAAGAAAAACGAAAAAGGGAAGCATCCTCTTCCCTTCAATTCCAGTTGTTGAGTTATGACTCAACTTCAGCTTCCGTACGTCTTTTCTTAAATTCCCTATACAGTAATAAGCTCAAAGTCATGACGACTTTAGACGTTAACCATATCATTAAGAGGAACTACCTTAGATTGTGTGTGAAAAATAACGCTAGTAGTTGAGCATATTTCGTTAAGAAAAATATGCTGCGTGAATATTAGCAAGCGTTTTCTATAAGGTCACTCAAAACAAACCGTACAGCAGCATTAATTATAAAATCTGACGCATTCGCTCTTGAGTCACTTCAACCAAGAGGTCTGGCTGGAACTTAGAAATAAAGCGGTTACACCCTACTTTCTCAACCATAGCTTCATTAAAACTTCCACTTAATGAAGTATTTAGCGTGATGAATAGGTCATGCATTCTTGGGTCAGTACGTACTTCGTGTGTCAGCTTGTAGCCGTCCATTTCAGGCATTTCAGCATCGGTGATCATCAACAATATTTCTTGATTGATGTCTTTGCCTTCATCACACCAGCCCTTAAGTAAGGTCAGTGCTTCTAAGCCATCACAACACTCAATAATGTTCAAACCCAACTGCGACAAGGTGCCTTTGATCTGGTTACGCGCTGTTGAAGAGTCATCAACGATAAGCACATTGCGTCCTATCATCTCCTGAGCTAATTGTTCATCTAAAACGCCTTCAGAGATCGAGACATCGTAATCAATGATCTCAGCCAACACTTTCTCAACATCGATGATCTCGACGATCTTGTGCTGCTCTTCTTCTTGAATATGCGTAATAGCGGTTAGGTAGTTTGCACGGCCTGTTGTCTTTGGCGGCGGCTGGATTTCTGTCCATGTCGTGTTCACGATATTACGAACTTGCCCAACCAAGAAACCTTGTACGGTTCGGTTGTATTCCGTAATAATCAGGTTGCTCTCTTGAGACTCCGCACGAGATGGCGGAAAGCCAATGGCACTGCGTAAATCGATAACAGGCACCGATTCACCACGTAAAGACGCAACACCCGTAATATGATGATGAGAGCCCGGTAAGCGAGTGAGTACTGGCACTTTGAGGACTTCTTTCACTTTAAATACGTTAATCGCAAATAGTTGACGACTATTTAAGCTGAATAACAAGAGTTCCAGACGGTTTTCACCGACCAGTTTGGTTCTCTGATCAACCGAATTTAAAACGCCAGACATACAACACCTTAGTGACAAATAATAACTGTGGCTACAATAGCCTACTTCAATAGGTTAAAGCAAAGCGCCAATGCACAGAATGCTTAAACTAAGTACAACAAATGATGTTATACAAAGCTTAAGTACATGGAAAGGTTCAAGGTAAGGCTACAAGACGAGAAAAAGGGGTTAACCTTCAATAACTTTCATTAACAGTTGGCCATCGTATAAGGCCTGCTTGATGAGCGCAGCACCTGGCATGGTTGCCTGCTTATAAAAACGAGATTCCACCAGCTCTAAGTCTTTATGGTAAACCGATAGACTCTGCTCTTCGATACACTTTTGAATCGCCGGGTATAACACGCTCTTCGCCTGATTGATAACACCACCCACCAAGATTTTCTCTGGGTTGAACAGGTTAATCACAATCGCAATCGCAGAACCTAGATAACGGCCTAACTGTTCAATCACTTCGACAGCCAGCGGATCCCCATTAGCAGCGGCAGCACAGATCTGTTCAATAGTGACGTCTTCAAACACCGTTAGCGTTGATTCTTCACCATTTACCAATCTCTCTTTGACTTGCTCACGGATTGCCTGAGAACTCGCCACCGTTTCTAAACAGCCTCGATTACCACAGTGGCAAAGCTTGCCTTCCTTGTCGATCTGGATATGCCCCAACTCACCGATGTTACCGTGACGTCCTTGCAGAACGCGACCATCAAGAATGATCCCGGCACCTAAACCGTGGTGAATCGAGATAAGAACAGAGTTGTCGTTGTCTTGTGAGTTACCAAACAGCTTTTCTGCTAATGCCCACGCTCGGGTATCATTGGCAATAAAAACTGGCAAACCGGTTTCTTTGTAGATCTCCGGCCCCAACGCTAAGTTTTCAACGTTATAGTGCGGCATCTGCAACACAATACCTTGCTCTGAATTCACCAGACCTGGCAGTGTGATAGCGATACTCGTCACCCTGTCGAGTTGCTCGGCATAGGTTTGGAAGAACTCATCGATTTCATGGAGAAGACGCGCAAGCACATCGTCTTGATCACGTTCATGGATATCAATCTTGGTATCGATAAGCACGTCGCCGCCCAATTCATGGAGCGCGATCGTCAAGTATCCGCGACCAAGGCGCATCGACAAAAATTGCCAACCTTCGTTATTGGTTTGCAGACCGACAGCAGGACGCCCACGAGTCGTGGCTTCTTGAACCGTCGTTTCGTGAATAAGGTGAGCTTCAATGAGTTCACGGGTAATTTTAGTAATACTCGCCGGAGCCAACTCACTTTGCTTGGACAGATCGATACGAGAAATAGGACCTTTAAGGTCAATTAGTTTATATACACGACCAGCATTGACCTGTTTGATATGATCAATATGGCCCGGTTGAGCCATGTACATTTTACGCTCCAGAAATCATCAACGAGGTAATTTTTTTACTTTGCGAAGTAATTGTGAAGTCACTTGGTATATCGCCGTGACCAGTATCACGTATATACATGAATCTTTGTGTATCGAGTCAAATAGTTCGAGGAAAATTAACACCCACATCGATAATTTGCGACTTAATTTTCAGAATAAAACATCGCATTTGAGCCCTGAATTCAATAATTAAAGGCAAATCAAGAAATATCCTCCTAGCTCCCAATAAATTATCAATTAATGCATATACTTAATTCAGTCTTTTAAAAGATTACTTGGCCTCACTCTAGGAGTATTCATGACAGCAGAATTAAGAAAAACGAAAATCGTCACAACGCTAGGCCCTTCTACTGATAAAGGTAACGTGCTTGAAGAGATCATCAAAGCCGGTGCCAATATTGTTCGTATGAACTTCTCTCACGGCACCAGCGACGACCATATACAACGCGCAGAAAAAGTCAGAACAATAGCAAAAAGACACGGTACTCAAATCGCCATTCTCGGAGACTTACAAGGTCCCAAGATTCGTGTGTCGACATTCAAAGATGGCAAAATCCAACTTGCCGTAGGCGACCTGTTCACTCTCGATAGCAGCCTAGGTTTAGGTGAAGGCAATCAAGAAGCCGTTGGCCTTGATTACAAAGAACTGCCTAACGACGTATCCGCCGGCGATATACTGTTGCTTGACGATGGTCGTGTTCAACTCAAAGTAACCAAAGTGGAAGGCTGTCGCGTTCATACCGAAGTCATCATTGGCGGCCCACTCTCAAATAACAAAGGCATCAACAAAAAAGGGGGTGGCCTTTCCGCAGAAGCGCTAACAGAAAAAGACAAGCGCGACATCGTCACCGCCGCACAAATCAAAGTGGATTACCTAGCGGTGTCTTTCCCTCGTAATGGTGAAGACATGCACTATGCTCGTCAGCTTGCACGAGAAGCCGGCTTAGAAGCTCACCTCGTCGCAAAAGTGGAGCGAGCAGAGACAGTAGCTACAGTTGAGAACATGGATGACATCATAATGGCCTCAGATGTGGTCATGGTGGCTCGTGGTGACCTCGGAGTGGAAATTGGCGACCCTGAGTTAGTCGGAGTACAAAAACAGCTTATACGCCGTGCCAGAGCGCTTAACCGAACTATCATCACCGCAACTCAGATGATGGAATCAATGATTTCTGCGCCAATGCCAACCCGTGCCGAAGTTATGGATGTTGCCAACGCCGTACTCGATGGCACCGATGCTGTGATGCTGTCTGGTGAAACTGCAGCTGGTGACTACCCAGTCGAAACCGTAAAATCGATGGCTGAAGTCTGTATTGGTGCGGAAAAAATGGCAGGCATTAATAACCAATCCAATTACCGTATTGACCGCACCTTTGTTACTGCCGAAGAAACCGTTTCGATGGCGACCATCTACTCTGCAAACCATATGGAAGGCATTAAAGGCGTTGTCACTCTCACCGAGTCAGGCCGCACCGCACTGATGATGTCTCGCCTGAGTGCCGACATGCCGATCTACGCGCTGTCTCGTAACGAAGGAACGCTTAATCGCTGTACCTTATACCGAGGTGTGACACCAATCTACTTCGAGACAGAAGCCGAAGACAGCTTTGACATTGCACTATCTACACTCACTTGCTTGAAAGAGAAAGGACACCTTAAGTTTGGTGACCTAGTGATCGTCACTCAAGGCGACATTATGGATGTAGCAGGGTCAACCAACTGTATGAGAATCTTGCCTGTCACCTAATATTTGACCTTAAGGCGAAACGATTCGCCTAATCTCAAAAACTTAAAAGGGTTATCGAACCAAGTTCAATAACCCTTTTTCATTTCAGAACACGACTCACTAAAATCTGCTTAAACAGCATAACGAGCTCACAGCATGCTAGCTCATCAACTTCGGGAATTAGTTACCCGCAGCAATGGTGGCTAACTGTGGCATATGCGAGTTGCGAGCGTTTTCCGTTGAGGTATAGGTCTCCACAAATCGGTAACCGGCTTCTAAACCCAATTCGTAATCATGCAGTAAATCATCTTTATGACTCATTAATGAGCTCGATTTAAGCGTTTGACTAGGTGCTATCTGAACCACAAACGCGTCGTCTGGTGGCGAATTCAAAAAATCCTGAGTCAATGAGTAGGTCTGATAATGCACCATCAGCATGTCAGCCAACCCTGAATCAAACTTATCTCCGATTAAATGACTTAAGCGATAAATATCATCTGCACCAAATAGCCAGCGACCACCGTTCAGCAGGTCTAAATGCCCACGGTCACGCTTCTGCTCTTTTGAGCGCATAATTTGTTGTTGGAAGAAAGAGGTCCAGTCGGTTTTCCACTGTTCCACTTTCTGTTGCCAATGGCCTTGAACACTGTCGAAAGATTCGCGGAACCACTCCAGTTCTTCTGCAGATATAGGTTTAGGCGCTTTGACTGAAGATCCTTTAACTGGTGCTTCAACCAAATGGGTATTACCTTCCTCCACCACTGGCTCAGTACGAATCACCACAATAGAACGAGCTTGTCTTCGCCACGCTTCCTGAACTGGGATACACGCCGATACACCACCGTCCACATAAGCACTGTCACCAATAAAGACTTCGTCATTGTACAAGCGAGGAATAGCACAGGTCGCAATCATCACCTTGTACCAATCTTCGCCCAATAATGGGAAGTAGTGGTCTCGTAAGTCTTTGGAATCCGTTACAGCCGCATAGAAGTGGCGATCGCCTAGCGTTTGTCGCCCTAAATCCAGATCGAGCTTATATGGGTAAGCCATGATTTGTTCTAGCGCCCATTCTAATCCTAGGTTCTTTCTGTGTCGTATATAGGAAAAGAGATTGAAGAACTCTGGTGAGGTTGTGAGGTCGAGAACAAAAGAACGTCCAAGGCCTTTATCACGGCACAGATAAGCACATAAGTTGAGAGCACCTGCTGAGGTACCAAAAAATTCGTCGAAGGGGTCAAAATTTGAGAGAAGAAAGGCATCCAGCACTCCAGAAGTAAAAATACTTCTCTGTCCGCCACCTTGAGCGACCAGTGCTGTTTTTCCAGCAATAAACTTAGCGTAATAATCCAAGTCTATTGCTGTATCAATATTGGTTATAATCCCACTATTCATTATTCCCTGAGTATCAAAACTCAGCCTCGCAATAGATGGTATTAACTACCAATCGCAATAAAGCCAAATGAAAGAATGATCATGTAGATAAACACGGTAATTTGTAGGGCATTTTTCAGATTATGGTCCATAGACACCTCTGGTTTATTATTAATTTGTCGAGTCTCTATTTAAGTACTATCAGGTGTGTGAAGTATCTTCAAGAATCGTCGAAATTAGTCGCACAATATTGATGTAACCATCACAATTAGTAAGTGTATGGATAAGGATATACTCATGAATAACAAAGCAAATATGATGGCACTGATTACGCTTCTCTCCGTTTCAAGCGCGTATGCTTCGCCGGAGATCATCATTACACCTATGGTAGGTTATACCGGCGGTGGCAGTGTCGAAGACCAGGACGGTAAAACCTATGACATGAAAGGCTCTGAAAATTACACCTTTGCCATTGAAACGCCACTTGAAAAAGGACGCATCGGCTTCTTCTACTCCAATCAGAGCTCGGAATTAGAAACGCTTAACCTAAGCTCCTCCATCCAATACCTGCACCTTCAAAGCAGCATCTACTACCCTGCTTCGCCTGTGTTGTCGGGTTATCTAGGGCTAGGCCTGGGTGCTTCTTACGTCGATGTAGACTGGGCAAAAGATAAGTATGGATTCTCAACTTCTATCTTTGGTGGCTTAGAGTACAAATTTAGTGACCGACTAGCGTTGAACACACAAGTACGTTGGTTAGGCACGGTTGTCGACAACGATACCTCCGGTGTTTGTAATATCCCAAATAACGGGCAAGAGTGCATCATTCGCTTTGATACCGACTGGATGAACCAATTCCAAGCCAATGTCGGACTGAGTTTTACTTTCTAAGCGGCTCAATGAAGCAAAAATATAAGATCGGCCCAAACTAAAAAACCAGCTAAATGCTGGTTTTTTCATTATTAAAACGGTTTTAGTTCAGGTTAAAACTTATAGGTAACACCTAAAGCGCCGCCCACTTGCAACTCAACACCTTTATACATATCGAGTTCAGGGTGAACTTGAGCGTAAGCATTCCAACCTTCGTAGAAATTCACTTTCACGCCTAACGGCAAGCGTAAGCCAAAGTCGTCATTCCATTCAGCCCAAGCACCAGCACCGACGTACCAGCTCAACGGAGCTTCAGTCTCGAACTGACCACGCTTCAAAATGTAATCAAAGGCAGCACCGTCATTGCCAATCGTAGCACGGTATTTCTGATCAAATTCCACAACGACACTCAGGTCTTGGTCAATGGCGAGTCCCACTTCCAAAGCTGGAGCTTCAGAAGCGTGAGCAAACGAGGCTCCGCTGCAGCACATAAGGCCGATCAAGTAACGATGTTTCATAATATTCTCAGACTGTATTTAAAAAAACGGAAGTCTACTGGAATCTCAGCAAAAGGTGTCATCGCTGGGTAAAAGATAAAAGACACGAAAAATTTAAGAGCAACCATCAACTGATCGAGTTGAATGATAAGTATCTGAGTTAATGGAGATTAAGCACAATAGATCTTTCATAGAGCAGAAAACAAAAAAGGAGGCCTTTCGGCCTCCTTTCAATTTATTGAATCAGAGAATTAACCGTTGTTACGGATCCACTCATCCATGTCTGTCTTAAGGTTGTCAGACTTAGTACCGAAGATAGCTTGTACGCCACCCGCTACTACTACAACACCTGCAGCGCCTAGTTTCTTCAGCTTGTCTTGGTCAACAAGAGCTGTATCAGCTACTGCAACACGTAGACGAGTAATACAAGCGTCAAGACCAGTGATGTTCGCTTTGCCACCGAATGCAGCAACTAGCTCACCAGCAAGTTCAGAACCAGTCGCAACTGACTCTTCTTCAGTCTCGTCTTCACGGCCTGGAGTTTTAAGGTCTAGAGCTTTAATCACAGTGCGGAATACGATGTAGTAAATTGCAGCGTAAGCAATACCACATACAACCATTAGGCCCATCTTAGACGCGTTGCCAGATAGAACTAGGAAGTCGATTAGACCGTGTGAGAAAGATGTACCGTGTACAAAACCTAGAGTGTTCGCAAGAACGTATGCAGAACCAGCTAGTAGAGCGTGGATTGCGTACAGTACTGGAGCAACGAATAGGAAAGAGAATTCGATTGGTTCAGTGATACCCGTTAGGAATGAAGTCAACGCAGCAGAAGCCATGATGCCCATTACTTTAGCGCGGTTTTCAGGCTTAGCTGAGTGTGCAATCGCGATTGCAGCAGCAGGTAGACCGAACATCTTGAACATGTAACCACCAGCTAGCTGACCGAAGCCATTGCCCGCTGCACGAGATGCGTCATCAGCAACTAGGTAACAAGTAAGAACACCGTTTTGAGTTTCGCCAGCAGCGTTTACACAAGTACCAGCTTCAAAGAAGAAAGGTACGTTCCAAACGTGGTGAAGACCAAATGGAATTAGAGAACGCTCAACGATACCGTAGATACCAAACGCCACTTGTGGGTTTTGGTGAGCAGCCCAATCAGAAAACGCAGAGATAGCGCCGCCAACTGGTGGCCATACTACAGATAGTAGGATTGCTAGACCAATCGCAGAGAAACCTGTGATGATTGGCACAGCACGCTTACCAGCGAAGAAGCCAAGGTACTCTGGTAGTTGAATACGGAAGAAACGGTTGAATGCCCAAGCAGCAACACCACCGACTAGGATACCACCTAGTACACCAGTATCGATTTTATCAACGCCCATTACACCAGCCATTACGCCAAGTGTAGCAGTCATGATGCCGTAACCAACGATAGCAGCTAGACCCGCTACACCATCGTTGTTAGTAAAGCCAAGTGCAACACCTACTGCGAACAGTAGTGCCATTTGACCGAATACTGAACCACCAGCTTGTTCCATTAAGTTTGAAACGATTTCTGGAATGAAAGGAAGATCTGCTGCACCGACACCTAGCAAAATACCCGCAACTGGTAAAACTGATACTGGAAGCATCAGAGACTTACCAACTTTCTGCAGGCTAGCAAAAAGGTTCTTAAACATGTTTATGCTCCTGATAAAGATAAAATAATTATATAGGGTTCTAACGGCACACCCCCGTAGCCTATATGTTAGCACCCTGCGAAAATGTAACCATGTATTGCATTATATTTTCTGCCGCTAAATATATATTGATGGGGAACTAACTTTCTAGTCACTTACGAAATTTAGTTTCAAAACACGTCTTGGATCACATGTCAAATCTAGAAATGCAATCCTTTACAAGCATTTAATTAATTGAAAAATATAAGTATTTTTCAAGAGCCCTATTATTTTACTGAGTAAATAAAATAGGAGCGAATGTTATTTTTAGTAACAAAATTACAAATGTTATAATTAGCGCTCTCAAGTTCAACATAATTCGTAAACATTAAAAAAAAACGTATTTTTGGTGATCAAAAACACAAAAAGGGAGCTTTTGCTCCCTTTTATTTGTTTACTTAGATTTTTATCGCAAAAAAAGTTTTTGGTAATTTTTGGTCGTTTGTTCGGCAACCTCTTTCATCGACACACCTTTTAATTGCGCAATGTAGGCCGCCACTTCGACGACATATGCAGGCTGATTCTGCTTTCCACGATATGGAATGGGCGCCAAGTATGGAGAATCCGTCTCGATAAGCAACCTGTTTAGCGGTAGGTTTTTAACAACTTCTTTAAGTTCTGTAGCCTGCTTAAAGGTCACAATGCCTGAAATTGAGATATAGAAACCTAGTTCCATTGCTGCTTCTGCGAATGCTTGATCTTCGGTAAAGCAGTGAATCACACCGCCACACTTCTCAGCTCCGCCATCACGTAAAATAGCTAATGTGTCTTCACGTGCGTTACGAGTGTGAATGATCAAAGGTTTATTCAGCTCAACGGCTAACTCAACATGCTGCTTAAATCGTAGCTGTTGCAGCTCCGCCGTCTCTGGTTGGTAGTGATAATCTAAACCTGTCTCTCCAATCGCCACAACCTTAGGGTTGCTCGCGTATTCACGCATTGTCTCTAGGCTGAAATCACTTTCAACATCGAGAGGGTGAACGCCACAAGAGGCTTTAACGTTATCAAACGGCGAGATCATCTCGAGCATATTTTCAAACGAATCGAGTGTCACACCGACAGAAAGCAATTGGTCTACATTAGCAGCCTTCGCCTTGTTAACCACATCTTCTACGCTGGTGTGTAAATCTTGGTAATCCAGTTTGTCTAAATGACAGTGGGAATCTACGAACATGTTTCCTCGCAAGTGGCTATCAGCCAATTCATTATGAGTAGCTCCGTATTGAGCCCAGGGTGTTGCTTTAACTGCTCAATCAATGTCAGCAGTTTATTCGATGCTGCATAAGCACTTTGATAAGACATCGCCTCACACAGTGCTTTCGCACTCGGAGTGAAAGCCTGATTCGCCAAACCAAAATGCAGCTTCTGTACATCTGACAATAGATGCCAAAGCCAGCCAAGTTGAATCAAAGGGTCTTTGCTAAGCTCTGTAGAGAACTCTAGCATGTCAGGTTGAGTGCCTTTTATCACATTCACAAAGCCATCGAGCGCTTTTGTTGAAGCTTCAACGCCACCTTGCTCAAACATCGCTTTTGCTTTTAAAGGCGCGTTGTCATTGAGTGCTAAAATATACTGCGGTACCGCTTTGCCCACTTCACCATCTAACCACGCTGATGCTGTCTCTAACTGCGGACTAACCACATTGAATTGCTGACAACGGCTAATAATAGTCGGCATTAAGCGATTACTGTTACGAGTAGACAGAATGAAGATGCACTTGCTTGATGGCTCTTCCAGAGTTTTCAATAGTGCGTTGGAAGCCGATTCGTTCATTGCTTCAGCAGGGTTAAGCAAAATAACGCGCAAACCACCTAACTGAGAAGACTCTTGAGCCCAGCGGTTACTGGCACGCACTTGATCAACCGTGATCGACTTACCTTCTTTCTCGGGTGAGATCACATGAAAATCAGGATGACTGCCCGACTTCATTAACTCACAGCTGTGGCAAAACCCGCACGACTCGCTTTCATAGTTCGTGCACATCAATGCGTCGGTAAGTTGGCTAATCAAAGCATCAACGCCGAGCCCTTCCGGTGCATTAACAATCACAGAGTTAGGAAAACGCTCCGCATCGAGACTTTTTTTCCACTCACTCCATACCGGTGTGAGCCAAGAATACACTTCAGCCATGACTACCTACTGTTTGTCGAGCCAAGCAGTTAGCGCGACTTTAATATCAGCGGCTACTTGCTCAATTTCTTGCTGCGCGTTAATCACAAGTACAGAATCATCTTGTTCTGCAATTTCTAGATAGCGCTCACGCGTGCGGTCGAAAAATGAGATGTCCATCTTTTCAATTCTATCAAGCTCACCACGGCCTCTAGCACGCTCTAGCCCTACTCTAGGGTCTAGGTCCAAATATAGCGTTAGATCGGGTTTAAAGCCGCCTAGCGTGGTTGCTTTCAGTGATTCCATAGTCGTGCGCGCGATCTGGCGACCACCACCTTGGTATGCCTGTGAAGACATATCATGACGATCACCCAATACCCATTGACCATTGGCGAGTGCCGGCTTGATGACGTTCTCGACTAATTGAACACGTGCTGCATACATCAACAGCAATTCAGTCATGTCTTGAAGCTTCTCGCCTTCGTGCTCTTCTTTAACCAATGAACGCATCTTTTCAGCTAAGACAGTACCACCCGGCTCGCGAGTATTAACAATATCTTCAACACCCGATGCTTTTAATGTCTCAACGATGGCATTGATTGCTGTGCTTTTGCCAGCGCCTTCAAGGCCTTCAACCACGATAAATTTCGACTGATTCATAATTATTTCTTTATCTGTTTTTTCTTAATTGCTTTAAGTAAGCTCGCACTGCACGGTTATGCTCAGTCAAACTCTTTGAAAATACGTGCCCACCTGTTCCACTCGCAACGAAATACAAGTAGTTGCTCTTCTCTGGATTCAACGCCGCGTTGATAGACGCTTTGCCTGCCATAGCGATAGGTGTCGGTGGCAAGCCACTCATTGTATAGGTGTTGTAAGGCGTTGGCGTGCGTAAGTCTTTCTTACGGATGTTGCCATCGTAGCTGTCACCCATGCCATAGATAACCGTTGGGTCAGTTTGCAAACGCATACGCTTGTTTAGACGGTTAACAAACACAGAAGAAACACGCTCACGTTCTGACGCAACAGCGGTCTCTTTCTCAATGATAGATGCAAGAATTAACGCTTCGTATGGCGATTTAAGAGGCAGCTTATCCGCTCGATTTTCCCACTCTTCATTCACCACGCTCATTAGGTCTCGATGCGCGCGCTTCAACAAATCTAAATCAGTGGTGCCGTAGGTGTAGTGATACGTTTCTGCTAAGAAGAGACCTTCTAGCTTTTCGTTTTCAATACCCAACTTTTCAGCGATCTCTTTTTCAGAAACGCCATCCAATGTCTGTTGAATGAATTCGTTGTCTTTTAGCTGAACAAGCCATTCGTCAAAACGACTGCCTTCAACAAAGGTAATAGTAAACTGGTGTTCTTTCCCTTCTACAAGCACCTGTAGCGCTTGCTCTAAGGTTAAACCCGGTTCAAGCAGGAAAGTACCCGCTTTTACGTCTACAAGCTCAGGATGTAACTTACGGATTAATTTCTCGTAAGGAGAAGCCTCAAACAGCCCCTCGTTAATCAACTGGGCCAGAACGCGGTTAAAGCTGCTACCTGAAGCAACAGTCACGACTTGTGGTTTTTCTAATTGAATAACTTGTTTCAGGTTATCTTGCGCTTGGTTGTAAACATAAAAACCAGCAGCACCGGCTGCAATTAAGCACAAGATAATAAAAATAAATAACTTTTTGATCACGAGTTTAGTTGTCCTTGAAGGCTACGAGTAACGGTTCCAATGTTAAATTGGGTATCACTAATACGGGTAACTGGGGCAACCCCTAAAATGGAGTTTGTCATGAAAACCTCATCAGCTTGCATGAGTTGAGATAAGCAATAGTCACTAATTGTAACGGAAAGTTCAGCCTGATTCAGCGCGGTTAACACTTGCTTACGCATAACCCCCGCGACACCACTTTGAGTGAGTTGAGGTGTGTATATCGACTGACCTTTGCGCCAGAACAGATTGGCCATGGTGGTTTCAATCACATTGCCCGATATATCAAGAACCACACCATCCACTTCATTAGCTTGATCCATTTCATCTTTCATCAAAATCTGCTCAAGGCGATTATTGTGCTTATGGCCAGCCAGTAGTGGGCTCAAACCTAGCGCTTGATGGCAGATACCGAGTTCAACACCGGAGTCTTGCCACGCTGAATAATGGCTTGGGTAATCAAAGGTACTGATGGTGATTGTCGGCTTGGCGATATTCTTGGTACTGTAGCCACGCCCACCCGCTCCACGACTAACGTGCAGCTTGATCCCTGCTTTTTGATTATGAGGCTTGTTGGCGTTATGGAGCTTCTTTGAACCATCAAGGCTCTTTGTGCCATGAAGAGCGTTATGTTGGATGTGTTGAAGCGCAGTATCGAGCCAAAGACTAACAACATCCCAATCAAGAGCAGAAATGCGTAGTGCTTTAAGGCACTCGTCGACACGGTGCTGATGATCGTGAAGATGTTGTATCTCACCATCACTCACGAGCATTGTCGTAAAACAGCCGTCTCCGTACTGAAACGAGCGATCCAAAATATCGATAGTTTGCTGGCTTTCTCCATCAACCCAAAACATGTTTTTCCCCATAAAAAGAAACGGCTCAATGCTAAAGCATCAAGCCGTTTAAAAACAAGTCTAATTGTGACTATCTACGAGTGTTTACGTCTTTAATAAGATGATTAAATCTTTTTGAAGATCAAACAGCCGTTTGTACCACCGAAACCGAATGAGTTACATGCAGCATATTCCATGTTGCTAACTTCACGCGCAGTGTGAGGTACTAAGTCAATATCTAAGCCTTCTTCAGGATCATCTAGGTTGATTGTTGGTGGAACAATTTGGTCAACCAGAGACATAGCCGTGATGATAGCTTCAGCAGAACCAGCAGCACCTAGAAGGTGGCCTGTCATTGATTTCGTAGAAGAAACCAATACTTGCTTGCTGCCTGCTTCGCCAAGAGCACGCTTGATGCCCTTAACTTCCGCTACGTCACCTGCAGGAGTCGAAGTACCGTGTGCGTTTACATAACCGATTTGTTCACCAGTAATGCCAGCATCACGCATAGCCGCTTCCATTGCTAGTGCGCCACCTGAGCCATCTTCACTTGGAGATGTCATGTGGTAAGCGTCACCCGACATACCGAAGCCAACTAGCTCACAGTAAATCTTAGCGCCACGAGCTTTCGCATGTTCGTACTCTTCAAGAACCATCATGCCTGCACCGTCGCCAAGAACGAAGCCATCACGGCCTTTGTCCCATGGACGAGAAGCTTTTTGAGGCTCATCGTTACGAGTAGAAAGTGCTTTAGCCGCACCAAAACCGCCCATACCTAGTGGAGTTGATGCTTTTTCAGCACCACCCGCTAGCATTGCGTCTGCATCGCCGTATGCAATCATACGAGCCGCGTGACCAATGTTATGTAGGCCAGTCGTACATGCAGTAGAAATCGCGATGTTTGGACCGCGTAGGCCACGCATGATAGACATGTGACCAGCAATCATATTCACGATCGTCGACGGTACGAAGAACGGGCTGATCTTACGAGGGCCTTTTTCAGTTAGAGCTTGGTGACCGGCTTCGATCAAACCAAGACCACCAATACCAGAACCGATAGCAACACCCACACGTGGAGCGTTTTCTTCAGTAATAGTTAGGGCTGAATCATCTAAAGCTTGAATACCTGCTGCGACGCCGTACTGGATGAACAAGTCCATCTTACGAGCATCTTTTTTAGTCATATACTCTTCGCAGTTAAAGTCTTTAACTAGACCTGCAAAACGAGTTGAGAAATTGGTTGCATCAAAATGATCGATATTAACGATACCACTTTGACCAGCTAGCAGGGCTTTCCAAGAAGATTCTACAGTGTTGCCTACCGGTGACAACATACCCATGCCAGTGACAACTACACGACGCTTGGACACGATTTTACACTCCGGGGATTGAGGTGATTTAAGATGAGGATAGATGAGTTAGATAAAACACAGGCGGTCGAGGTGACCGCCTGGGAGAGATTATTACTGAGCGCTAGTTACGTAATCGATAGCTGCTTGAACAGTAGTAATTTTCTCAGCTTCTTCATCTGGGATTTCAGTGTCGAATTCTTCTTCTAGAGCCATTACTAGCTCTACTGTGTCTAGAGAATCTGCACCTAGGTCATCAACGAAAGAAGCTTCGTTTTTAACTTCAGCTTCGTCTACACCTAGCTGTTCAACAATGATTTTCTTTACGCGTTCTTCGAGGTTGCTCATTTTTTCTTTTCCTTTACAGAGTTCGCTTTATGCGATGTTTTCCGTAGTTTATTCAATCTATTGAAAGTTGCAAGGTCAACTTTTCTGGTCAAACCACAATTTTCACGATTTTAACCGAAATTACGTATGATCTTGACTTAAATCATGCACAAATGTTGCACATAATTTACACCATGTACATACCGCCATTGACGTGAAGTGTTTCACCTGTGATATAAGCTGCCGCAGGTGACGCCAAAAATACCACAGCTTCAGCGATTTCGCGAGGGTCACCTAGTCGACCTGCTGGTACATTCGCCAAAGTTGCTGCACGTTGGTCATCATTTAGCGCTTTAGTCATGTCAGTTTCGATGAAACCAGGAGCTACAGTGTTCACTGTAACGCCACGAGACGCAACTTCACGAGCCATTGATTTAGTAAAACCAATTACGCCTGCTTTTGCAGCTGCGTAGTTAGCTTGACCAGCGTTACCCATAGTACCTACTACAGAACCAACGTTTACGATACGGCCTTGACGTTTCTTCATCATGCCACGCAATACAGCTTTAGACATGCGGAAGATAGGCGTTAGGTTAGTATCGATGATGTCATTCCATTCGTCGTCTTTCATACGCATCAGTAGGTTATCACGAGTGATACCTGCGTTGTTAACTAGAATGTCAATCGCACCGAATTCATCGTTGATGGTTTTCAGTGTAGCAGCAATTGAGTCAGTATCCGTTACATTAAGAGCAAGACCTTTACCGTTCTCACCAAGGTACTCGCTGATTGCAGCTGCGCCGCCTTCAGATGTCGCAGTACCGATAACTTTAGCACCACGCTCAACTAAAAGTTCAGCGATTGCACGACCGATGCCACGGCTTGCGCCTGTAACTAGTGCAACTTTGCCTTCTAAATTCATCATAACTTCTCTATTAAGTGGTTATTTACTTAGCAGCTTCTAGTGATGCAGTGTCATTAACTGCAGCAGCTGTCATAGTTTTTACGATTCGTTTTGTTAGACCAGTAAGAACTTTACCAGGGCCTAATTCAAGTAGCTTCTCAACGCCTTGCTCATTCATCGCTTGTACGCCTTCAGTCCAACGAACTGGGCTGTACAGCTGACGAACAAGTGCGTCTTTAATTTTTGCAGGATCTGTTTCAGCGATAACATCAACGTTATTGATAACAGGCAATGCTGGCGTGTTGAACTCTAGAGCTTCTAGAGCCACTGCTAGCTTATCTGCTGCTGGCTTCATCAGTGCACAGTGAGACGGCACAGAAACAGGTAACGGAAGTGCACGCTTAGCGCCCGCTTCTTTACAAAGTGCACCAGCACGCTCTACTGCAGCTTTGTTACCCGCGATAACAACTTGGCCAGGAGAGTTAAAGTTAACTGGAGACACAACTTCGTCTTGCGCAGCTTCTTCACACGCTTTAGCAATCGCTTCATCGTCTAGACCGATGATTGCGTACATTGCACCAACACCTGCAGGAACCGCTTCTTGCATCAGTTGACCACGTAGTTCAACCAGCTTGATCGCTTCTTTAAAGTCGATAACGCCGGCACATACAAGAGCAGAATATTCACCTAGGCTGTGACCTGCTAGATTTACAGGTTGCTCTAGGCCAAGCTCTTGCCATACACGCCAAATTGCAACAGACGCTGTTAATAGAGCCGGTTGAGTGCGAAAAGTTTCATTTAGATTTTCTACAGGACCATCTTGAACCAATGCCCATAGATCGTAACCAAGTGCTTCTGAAGCTTCAGCAAATGTCTTTTTAACAACATCATACTGTTCGCCTAGGTCAGCAAGCATACCGATAGCTTGAGAGCCTTGGCCTGGGAATACGATAGCAAATTTGCTCATTGTAATTTTCCTTTAAGCAAAGCAAAAAATTGAATAAGGCACATAAGTTATGTGCCTTGTTTGTTGATTATCGCTTGGGGTTAGAATTTAACTAACGCAGAACCCCAAGTGAAGCCGCCGCCAAATGCTTCAAGTAGAAGCGTTTGACCACGTTTAATTCGCCCGTCGCGAACAGCCTCATCTAGGGCCGTTGGTACGGTAGCTGCTGACGTGTTGCCGTGCTTATCAAGAGTAATCACTACTTGATCAAGCGACATCGTCAGCTTTTTAGCGGTTGCCGAGATAATACGGTAGTTCGCTTGGTGTGGAACTAACCAATCAAGCTCTGACTTATCCATATTGTTCGCCGCTAAGGTGTCTTTAACTAGCTTAGAAAGCTGAGTTACCGCCACTTTAAATACTTCGTTGCCCGCCATGTGCAGCCATTTGTCTGCATCACCGCCGCGCTCTGGTACTTCTAGGCTTAGAAGCTCACCGTATTTACCATCAGAGTAAATATGAGTAGACAAAATACCTGGCTCTTCGCTTGCGCCTACAACCACCGCGCCTGCTGCATCACCAAATAGGATGATAGTAGAGCGGTCAGTCGGATCACAGGTTTTTGACAGTGCATCAGCACCAATCACCAAAACATTTTTACACATGCCAGTCTTGATGTGTTGATCAGCAACAGACAATGCATAGACGAAGCCAGAGCATGCCGCAGCCAAATCAAACGCAGGGCAACCTTTGATACCAAGTTTGCCTTGTACCTGACATGCCGAAGACGGAAATGTATGGCTACTGCTGGTTGTCGCAACGATGATTAAATCAATCTCTTCTTTGTCGATACCTGCCATTTCAATGGCATTTTCAGCAGCGTAAAACGCCATATCAGCAACGGTTTCGTTTTCCGCTGAAATACGACGCTCTTTAATACCTGTTCTAGCAACGATCCACTCATCGCTAGTCTCTACCATTTTCTCTAAGTCTGCGTTAGTACGCACCTGAGATGGCAAGTAGCTGCCAGTACCTAAAATTTTGCTATACATGAAGACTAATAATGCCTCTCGAGTAAAACCGCTTCCAAACGATCGCTAATGCGGCTGGGGACTTGTCGTTTGACCTCGTGTACTGCTTCACCAATCGCGTTGACGACTGCAGACACATCAGCACTTCCATGACTTTTAATGACAATGCCGCGCAATCCTAACAAACTTGCGCCGTTATACTGGTCGGGGTTCAAGGTTTTTAATTCAGTAAATAGCTCAGAAAACAGCATTCTGGCTATCCAACCCTTTATTGTTGAAGCTATCATGCGCGTTTTTAGCTTATCAATAAAGAGCTGAGCCGTACCTTCGCACGTTTTTAAGCAAACATTGCCCACAAAACCATCACATACGACGACATCAGCAGCATCTTGAAGTAATTGATTACCTTCAATATAGCCTATGAAGTTCACAGACTGAGTATTAGACAACATTTCAGCGCATCGTTTTACAAGGTCATTGCCTTTAATTTCTTCTGCACCGATATTCAAGATAGCGACACGTGGTGCGCGACCTAAATGTTGTTCTGCTAATGCACTGCCCATGACAGCAAACTGAAACAGTGAATCTGCGTCACTAGAAACGTTCGCCCCTAAATCAAGCATCCATGTGCGATTTCCGGATGCAGTAGGCAAAGCTGAAACCAATGCAGGCCTATCAATACCGGGAAGAAGCTTGAGTCTGAAACGGGATAAAGCCATCAGTGCGCCAGTGTTACCACCACTCACACAAGCATCAGCCTGTGATTCGGCAACCAGATCGATAGCGGCACGCATAGAGCTACCCTGACTATTACGTAAGGCTAGTGAAGGTTTTTCAGAATTGGAAATGACTCGATCACAATGCTGGATACTCAAACGAGAATCAGGCATTCGACCTAATGAAGATAATTGAGATGTGATCGCGTTTCGATCACCTATTAGAATGACTTTTAGCTCTGGGAAATACGACAGTGCCTGCACGGCGGCAGGCACTGTTACACGAGGACCGAAGTCCCCGCCCATTGCATCAAGCGCAACGGTTAGATTTTGCAAAGGTCAACCTTACTTGTTGATAACCTTTTTGCCGCGGTAGAAACCTTCGGCAGTCACGTTGTGACGTAGGTGAGTTTCACCTGAAGTTGCGTCTACAGAAAGTGCAGCTGTAGTTAGCGCATCGTGTGAACGACGCATGCCACGCATTGAACGTGATTTCTTGCTCTTTTGTACGGCCATTGACCCTACTCCTATGTAAATTCTTAAAGAAGCAATTACTTCTTTAAGCTTTTTAAAACATCAAATGGATTCGGCTTTTTGTCTTCCTCAATTTCTTCAGGAAGTTCACCAAACACCAAGTTATTTGAGTTAACGCTACATTTCGCATCGTCGTGCATTGCTATTTGTGGCAATCCAAGGATGAACTCGTCTTCAACTAATTGAATCAGGTCTAACTCACCGTACTCGTTCAGATCTACCAAATCGTACTCTTCCGGTGCTTCCTCTTCACTTTTCTCACTGTAAACAGGAGTATAAGTAAATTGGACATCGCACTCATGTGCGAAAACCTCATTACAACGTTGACACTCTAAATCGACTTCGACGTTAGCTTTACCAGAGATAACGACTAATCGTTGTTCATCAAGCCCAAATGACATTGAGACTTGCGCGTCACGTTTTACGCCTTCAGTTGCTTCAGTTAAACGCTTCAAAAGACTGACCTGGATGATACCATCCATATCGAGTCGTTTTTGAGCCGTTCTTGCCGGATCAACTGTACGCGGTATTTTTTCCTTTTGCATAGGGCGCGAATCTTATCTTCCAAATCGTGTTTAGTCAAAGGAAATGGCAAAAAAAATGTACTTTCCTGCCTTTCCTATTCAGAGCATTATGAATAGCAGGACAAGTTACGTTATCCTGAGATAAATGCTTCCTTGAATTGTAAATTAAAATGAGAAATTACCAACTAGTTTTAGCCTCTACATCACCATTTAGGCAAGAGATCCTCAAAAAACTACAGTTAAGCTTCATTACAGCCAAGCCAGACTGCGATGAAACGCCGCTTCCAGAAGAGACACCACAACAGTTGGTGATGCGCCTTGCTGAGACCAAAGCTAAGTCTTGTGTTGTGGAGCAACCTAGCTTAGTCATTGGTTCTGATCAGGTTTGTGTGATTGATGGAGAGATCATTGGTAAGCCTCACACTCGAGAAAAAGCGATCGAGCAGTTATCTCGTCAAAGCGGCAAGAGCATTACTTTTTATACTGGGCTTTCGGTTTGGAACAACGAGACCAATGAAGCTGACACACGTCTCGACACCTTTGTAGTGCATTTCCGCGATTTAACTAAGCAACAGATCATTAGTTATGTTGAAAAAGAGCAGCCTTATTACTGCGCAGGTAGCTTTATGTGTGAAGGGTTAGGCATCGCGTTGTTTAAACAGATGGAAGGGAAAGACCCAAATACTTTGATCGGCTTACCGCTGATCGATCTAGTCGATATGTTAGAAGCGCAAGGAATGGGGGTACTATAACGGATACGCTCTCTTTGTTAGAGATTCCCTACTCCTTCCTTCGTCAGTCTAGGGAATGGCGGAACACGCAATTTTATCTAACCAGCTAATGATATAGAACGTAATTTTAAAAAGTCGTCATCCTCAAGAACGAGGAACGAGCGACTTGGGGATCTTCTACAACAGATGAATCGAGTAGGAGGAGGCC
>NZ_JBFRVF010000036.1:0-35775 GCF_041475025.1 Vibrio sp. 10N.222.49.C12
TTTAAATTGTTAAAGAGCTTAGCTTCTTAAGCGTTCCTTTTAAGTAAGGAGCCTCTCGAAGTGGACGGCCATTCTAGCGAATTAACATTCAGTGTCAAACACTTTTTGAAAATTAATTTTTTGTCGCTTTCCGTCTTACTGATTCTTGCTGAAGCCTTGTGGCGTCTGCCGTCTCAGTGGTGTCGCATTATAGGGAACCCTCTCAGCTTAGCAACTACTTTTTCATGAAAAATGAATAAATAGGGGTTAACTGCCTAATAGTTCACCTAAACGTAAAAAAGAGAGCATTTCTGCTCTCTTTTTGCTCAAAATCTAAGGGTATTGTTAGATAAATGTGTAAGCATCAGCGTACATATGGTCACGCTTTGCTTCTTTATTCTGAGTAAATAGGTCTCTTGCAGCGCCCGCCATTTCAAAACGACCTGCAATATAGATATCGAAATCAGCTAATGATTCGAAACTTTGCATAACAGCCTCAAGCACATTACCTGTTTGGCCATGCCAAACTTCCGGTGCTTCTTCTACTACCGGTACAAAGTGCACATTGCTATGCTTTTCTGCAATGCCAACCAACTCTTCTTTAGCATATAACTGGCACTCATCTTTTGCGCCCCAGTATAGGTAGATCTCTTTCGAGCTATTTTGCGCGATGCAGTGATCAAGAATAGAGCGCACGTAGCTGAAACCCGTGCCACCAGCAATAAGTAATAGAGGGCGATCGCTTTCTTCTTTGATCCAAGCATCTCCGTGTGGAGCATCAATCGCAATATCGCTATCTTCAGCTTGTGCCTTCTTCATCGCTTCAACCACTTCTAGTGCGTAAGCGTTGTGCTCGGCAGCACCAATGTGCAGCTCAAGCTCACCTTCGTGGCGGCAAGGGCTACTTGCGATAGAGAATGGGCGCTTATCTTTCTCGCCCATTTCAACCATCAGGTACTGGCCCGCTTTAAAAGCGACCGGTGTTTCTGGGTGAAGTAGGATTTGGTAAGTATTACAAGCCAAAGGCTCGATAGACTTCACTTTACATTTAATAGTCATGTTCTTCCTCTTACTAACCCTTAATCGGCAAAGGTTAGAACTAAATTACTTTCTGCAAATGCTTGGCAAGCAAAAATCCAGCCTTGTTGCTGCTCTTTCTCTGTGAGCATGGGTTCAAGGTGGTAACTCACTTGCCCTTCTAATTTTTTGCACATACACATTGCGCATGCGCCAACTTGGCAACGGTTTGGGAAATAGATATCGCTGTTGAGCGCAGCATCCAAGACCGTTTGCCCTTTTTCTACTGTGAAACTGATGTTTTCTGGGTATAAGACTACTTGGTAGCTCATGAAATTCCTAGCTGTTCCCAGATGCTATCAATCTTTTTCACAACATCAGGATCTTTTGTGATTGGTACACCCCACTCACGCAGGCATTCACCTTCCCACTTATTGGTCGCATCGAGACCCATTTTTGAGTGTCCAGTTTCGTTCTGCAGGAATAACGTATCTCTCGCCGGATCCATTCTTGTCGTTACAGCCCAAATGATGTCATTCCAATCACTCACATTGACATCGCCATCACACACGATAACAAACTTGTTCTCATCAAATTGAGACCAAACCGCTTCCATGATTTTCTTACCATTACCGGCAGCTTGCTTATCAATAGACACCACAACCATGCTGGCATTGTCGTTTTGCAGGTGAACATCAATAATTTCAGGATGAACCTTGGTTAACTCAGCCAAGCTACCCTCAATATGTTCACTATTTACAGGTGCTGTTTGGACATCTGGCGATAACGCTAACTCTGCGTCCCACTTCTTAGTAATATCTAGACCCATCTTAGAACCTAACCCAACCACGGGTGAGGCAAAATCCAATGAATCGATCGGCGTGTTCTCTATCATCAGGCTATCGCGTGACGGATCCATATGTTCGCACATCGCTGCGGTTACTTGAGACCAATCACGTGCATTCACATCTTCATCACACACCAATACAAATTTGGTGTACATGAATTGGCGTAAGAAAGACCATACACCCATCATCACTCGCTTAGCGTGACCTGGGTATTGCTTCTTCATGGTCACGACTGCCATTCGGTACGAACAACCTTCAGGCGGTAGATAGAAATCTTCAATCTCTGGGAACTGCTTTTGAAGAATAGGCACAAACACTTCATTTAGCGCAACACCCAATACCGCTGGCTCATCAGGTGGACGGCCAGTATAGGTGCTGTGATAGATAGGGTTCTCGCGCATGGTTACATGAGTAATAGTAAACACATGGTGCTTTTCTTTCTCGTTGTAGTAACCAGTATGATCTCCGTAAGGCCCTTCATCTGCGAATTCATTCGGGTCGATGTAACCTTCCATCACGATTTCTGCACTTGCGGGAACTTCTAAGTCGTTGCTGATTGATTTAACGACCTCAGTTTTACTACCACGTAGTAAGCCTGCAAACGCGTACTCAGATAAACTATCCGGCACTGGCGTAACCGCACCAAGAATGGTGGCAGGATCAGCACCAAACGCTACCGATACTGGGAATGGTTTCCCAGGGTTAGTTTCCATCCAATCACGCAGATCCAATGCTCCACCACGGTGGGCTAACCAACGCATGATGATTTTATTCTTGCCGATCTTCTGCTGACGATAGATACCTAAGTTTTGGCGTTTCTTGTTTGGACCACGAGTAACCGTTAAACCCCATGTTAGCAATGGCGCGACATCATCAGCCCAACAGCTCATCACAGGGATTTTATCTAGGTCGACGTCATCGCCTTGCCATACCACTTGTTGGCAAGCCGCTTTGCGAAGGCGTTTAGCTGGCATGTTTAAGACTTGCTTAAACACAGGTAGTTTATCAAGAGCGTCTTTAAAGCCTTTTGGTGGCTCAGGTTCTTTTAGGTAAGCAAGCAACTTGCCCACTTCACGCAGTTCTTTGACTTCTTGACGTCCCATACCAATAGCAACCCGATTAGGTGTACCAAATAGATTGGTCAAAACGGGCATGTCATAGCCTACTGGATTTTCAAACAAAAGAGCCGGGCCACCAGCACGTAGAGTACGGTCGCTAATCTCGGTCATTTCGTAGTCTGGATCGACTGGGTGAGAAATGCGTTTCAACTGACCAATACTTTCAAGATGGTCGATAAAATCACGTAAATCTTTAAAATTCATAGGACTTCTACATGCTGATTATTCTGCGCTCAGTATATCAAAAAGGGTGACGCTGAGGTCCCCCTTTTTAGTGTGGTTATTGAGAGGCAAAATCCACTTTACGGTAATGCTTGCTCGATCAAAGAACTCTTCACCTGAGGGTTATCATTGACGAGATCTTGCAACCATCGCGTATGACCTTGTTTGGCGAGTTCACGCGCAACTAATGGTGCTTCATCAGCAATCGCCATCCTAGAGACAAGGAACAGCTTCACCTCTTCTGATAACGGGTTAACTTTGGTAAGCAAAGTAATCGCTTCATCTTTCAAACGCGGGTTCTTAGTCGCTGCCATCACCTGTTCAAGCGCGAACGTTTGTTTGGTTTCAGCAAGGCGAACTAGCTCAGCTTGGCTATGATAATCGGCCTTCATTCGCCATAGAATTTTGTAAACCTCTGGGTCTTCGCTCACTTGCGCTAATCGAACCACCACCTCAGTAGAAGGTAACCAACTAACAATAGAAGATGCGGTGAGTTGCTTAGTTAGGTAATCAACCGCTTCAGGAGACAAACTGTCTAGCTCTCTAATGAGCAACGCTTCTCGCGTTTGAACTTGATGTTCAGATCCAGATAACCACTCTTTTAGGTCGAGTTCCTGTTTCTCTGCATCTAGCACAAATACCAATGTCTTCTGATCTTGACGCCATTGTTTAATAAGGCGATTAGCAATTGAAGGGTAATTAAAGGCAGGTACCGTAAACTCATAGCCATCGCCACGTTCTAAGACTTGATAAGTGGGCGTGATAGCAAGTTGCTGCTCGATGAAGATAGACATCTTGGGTGTGAGTACGATTTTTTGCTGTTCAAGCTTCTTCAAGAGTTGGTAACGAGCCACCTCTTGCTGGGGAAATGTCAGGCGCTCAAGCGCAAAGCGTAGCGAATTGACTTCGTCACGTACGACAAGCTCGAGTAGTTCAGCAGTTTTCAGTTTTACTTGATCATTCTCAAGCCAAGACTCTACTGTAAGTGGAGACATCTCGGTGGCATAGCTCATACCAACCGGTGAAAATAACAGTGAAGTAGACAGGAGTAATGATGACAACAGTCCATGTTGCATTTTAACGTCCTTGTAACACTTTTGCTCATTCTGCAAGCTGGCGCTACAAAATGCAAATAAAAAGCGCCACCCGAGGGCAGCGCTTATTAAATACGATCAGCTAATCAATATTACTGACGACGCATTGCGTCAAAGAACTCATCGTTCGTTTTCGTCATTGCTAGCTTGTCGATAAGGAATTCCATTGCGTCGATTTCGCCCATTGGGTGAACAATCTTACGCAGGATCCACATCTTCTGTAGTTCATCGTTCTTGGTAAGAAGCTCTTCACGACGAGTACCAGAGCGGTTGAAATCAATCGCTGGGAATACGCGTTTTTCAGCAATCTTACGGTTAAGGTGCAGTTCCATGTTACCTGTACCTTTGAATTCTTCGTAGATAACTTCATCCATCTTAGAACCAGTATCAACCAGTGCTGTTGCGATGATCGTTAAGCTACCGCCTTCTTCTACGTTACGTGCCGCACCGAAGAAACGCTTTGGACGATGTAGAGCATTCGCATCAACACCACCAGTAAGAACTTTACCTGATGAAGGAATCACAGTGTTGTAAGCACGAGCTAGACGAGTAATAGAATCCAGTAGGATAACTACATCTTTCTTGTGTTCAACAAGGCGCTTCGCTTTCTCGATAACCATTTCTGCAACTTGTACGTGGCGAGATGCTGGCTCATCGAATGTTGAAGCAACTACTTCGCCTTTAACTAGACGCTGCATTTCTGTTACTTCTTCTGGACGCTCATCGATAAGTAGAACCATTAGTTCACACTCAGGATGGTTACGAGCAATGCTTTGAGCAATGTTTTGCAGAAGCATTGTCTTACCCGCTTTAGGCGGAGCAACAATCAGACCACGCTGACCTTTACCAATTGGAGATGCAAGGTCAAGAATACGAGCCGTAATATCTTCAGTCGCACCATTACCCGCTTCCATCACCATACGTTCGTTAGCGTGAAGAGGAGTAAGGTTTTCGAAAAGAATCTTGTTACGTGCGTTGTCTGGCTTGTCGTAGTTAACCGTGTTTACTTTAAGCAGTGCAAAGTAACGCTCACCGTCTTTAGGTGGACGGATTTTACCGCCAATAGAGTCACCTGTACGTAGGTTAAAACGACGAATTTGGCTTGGTGATACGTAGATATCATCTGGGCCAGCCAGGTATGAACTGTCGGCGCTACGTAGGAAACCAAAACCGTCTTGAAGAATTTCTAGAACACCATCACCAAAGATGTCTTCACCACTTTTTGCATGCGCTTTAAGGATGGAGAAGATAATGTCTTGTTTTCTTAGGCGAGCTTGATTTTCAAGACCTAAGCTTTCGCTAAGTTTAACAAGCTCAGACACAGGTCTGTTCTTCAGTTCAGTAAGATTCATAGTGGTGGAAGTTTGTTTAGTCAAAATAGGATCTGTTTTCTTAAGTTAAGAAGGATTTGGTCACAGGATCGACCAAGAAGAGAAATTCGTTCAATTAACGTGCGATAAATTAGCACTAAAACTAAGACTAGTCCATAGCTTAGAAAAAAACAAAACCGCGCATTTGTTAACTGCACGGTTTCTTTTCAAATGCTGACCTGATTAAAGGTTAGCGTCTAAGAACTCTTTAAGTTGAGTTTTAGATAATGCACCAACTTTAGTCGCTGCTACGCCACCATCTTTGAAAAGAAGTAGCGTTGGAATACCGCGAATACCAAACTTTGGTGGAGTACCAGCATTTTGGTCGATATTTAATTTACCGATTGTGAGCTTGCCTTCGTACTCGTCTGCGATTTCATCAAGAATCGGCGCAATCATTTTACATGGACCACACCATTCTGCCCAAAAATCAACAAGAACAGGGCCTGCAGCATTGATTACATCGTTATCAAAACCGTCATCAGTTAGCTGCAAAATCTTATCACTCATCTTCCACTCCAATGTATTTTTTAGAACTGGTTGGATGATAACCAGTAAATAGATGCCCTATTGGAATGTATTTACTTTCGTATTGCAAGCTTAAGCTGATATTCTATAGCAATGAAAAAGACGCATATCACAGAGCAAAAGTTCGCCGACTTGGATTTACTTCCGCAAGTCATTGAAGGATTGGAGAAAAAAGGGTTCGATTATTGTACCCCTATCCAAGCCTTGGCGCTCCCGGTACTGCTCACCGGCCAAGACATTGCAGGCCAGGCCCAAACGGGTACTGGTAAAACGCTTGCGTTTCTTACTGCTACTTTTAACCACCTGCTAAAAACATCTGAGCATGAAGGGCGTAAGCCTAACCAGCCACGTGCGATTATTATGGCACCAACGCGTGAACTCGCGATTCAGATCTACAACGATGCTGACTCTCTGGTTGAAAGCACAGGTATCAAGGCAGCACTTGCTTACGGTGGCGAAAGCTACGACAAGCAACTAGGTAAAATCGAAGAAGGCGCAGATATCTTAATTGGTACGACTGGCCGCATCATCGATTTCTACAAGCAGAAGGTATTTAACCTTAACCACATTCAAGCTGTTGTTCTTGACGAAGCTGATCGCATGTTCGATCTTGGTTTCATCAAAGACATCCGCTTCTTGTTCCGCCGTATGCCTGAGCCAAAAGATCGCCTGAACATGCTGTTCTCTGCGACATTGTCTTACCGCGTACAAGAGCTAGCGTTCGAACACATGCACAACCCAGAGCATGTTGTTGTTGAGCCAGAGCGTAAAACAGGTCACCGCATTCAGGAAGAGCTGTTCTACCCATCAAACGAACACAAAATGGCACTGCTGCAGACTCTAGTTGAAGAAGAGTGGCCAGAGCGCGCTATCATCTTCGCTAACACTAAGCACAAATGTGAGTCTGTTTGGGGTCACCTAGCTGCAGATGGTCACCGTGTTGGCCTGCTAACTGGCGATGTTCCTCAGAAGAAACGTGAAAAGATTCTTGAGCAATTCACTAAAGGTGATGTTGACCTGCTTGTCGCAACCGACGTTGCAGCACGTGGTCTACACATTCCTCAAGTAACACACGTATTCAACTTCGACCTACCTGATGACTGTGAAGATTACGTTCACCGTATCGGCCGTACAGGTCGTGCTGGTGCAAGTGGTCACTCGATCAGCTTTGCTTGTGAAGATTACGCAATCAACTTGCCACCAATCGAAGAATACATTGAGCACGCGATCCCTGTGTCTGACTACGATGCTTCTGCACTGCTAGAAGATCTACCAGCACCATTGCGCTTACGTACACGTAACCCGCAACAACGCCGCTCAAACAACAATGGCCCACGCAACGGGAACCGTAAACCAAACCAGAACCGTCGCCCACGCCAACCGCGTCATAACAAGGAAGCTTAGTCGCTTATGAGTCAAACAGTGTCACCCCCGCTTTACGCTGCAATCGACCTCGGGTCGAACAGTTTTCATATGCTCGTTGTGCGTCATATCGATGGCAGCGTACAAACCATGGCTAAAATTAAGCGCAAAGTGCGTTTAGCTGCAGGCTTAGATGAAAATAATGCGCTTAGTACAGAAGCCATGCAGCGCGGTTGGGACTGTTTGAGTCTCTTTGCAGAGCGACTGCAAGATATTCCGAAAGAAAATATCCGCATTGTCGGTACAGCGACCCTACGTACTGCTATCAATGTGGATATATTTCTAGAGAAAGCGAACCAGATCCTTGGTTACGACATCAATGTTATCTCCGGAGAAGAAGAAGCTGCGACTATCTATAAAGGCGTAGCACACACTTCTGGTGGCAGCGGCCGCCGACTGGTTGTTGATATTGGTGGCGCAAGCACCGAGATGATCATTGGTGAAGGCTTCTCAGCGAAAGCCCTAACCAGCCTAAAGATGGGCTGTGTTACTTGGCTTGAGCGCCACTTTAAAAACCGCCAATTAACCGCTACCAACTTTAACAACGCCATTGAAGCGGCGAAGTCGACGTTGGCTCCTATCCTAGATAGCTACACTGATATCGGATGGGATGTGTGTGTGGGCGCCAGCGGTACCGTTCAAGCACTGCAAGAGATCATGTTGGCGCAAGGCATGGATGAAGTGATTACTCATGCCAAACTTAAGCGTCTACAGAAACAAGCGATGATTACTGAGCGCTTGGAAGAGCTAGAAATCGAAGGACTTACCCTTGAACGCGCATTAGTGTTCCCGAGTGGCCTTTCTATTCTTATTGCTATTTTTGAGCTGCTTGAAATAGATTCAATGACACTCGCAGGCGGCGCACTCCGTGAAGGCCTAGCCTACGAGATGGTTGATGAGCTACGCCAAGAAGATATCCGAGCGCGTACCATTAAGAGTGTTCAATCACGCTACCAAATGGACGTAAGCTACGGTGAACAAGTAGCAGTAGTCGCACAAACGCTGCTAGACCAAGCGGGCGCCGAAGCGTGGGTTTCAGAACCTCAAGCTGGTGTGCTATTGCAAACGGCAGCTAAGCTTCACGAGATTGGTTTAACCATCGATTTCAAAAAAGGCGGTGAGCACAGCGCTTATCTGCTGCAAAACTTAGACCTACCTGGCTTTACTCGAGCGCAAAAGCACTACTTGGGTGAGTTAACTCGTCGCTACCGTGAACAGTTAACCTCATTACCAGAGCAACACGCTATCTCAGGCACCAGCAGCAAGCGTATTTTACGTATTCTGCGTTTGGCTATTTTGTTAACTCACCGTCGTAACCCAGCGCTAGAGCCTGAGTTCAAACTGACGACGAATGACAACAATCTAACCCTAACGCTTTCTAAGCAATGGTTAGCTGACAATCCGCTGACCGCTGCAGAGCTAGAGCTCGAGTCGAATAGACAAACCGATATTGGCTGGCCATTGAATATTAAATGCCTCTGATATTAGTATCTGACGCTAGAAATTAAAAAAGCCCAAGTTAGTAGACTAACTTGGGCTTTTTCTTATCGCTGCATTAATGCTTTGTGTTACAAATCTCAAACTTAAGCGTTCACGCCTGTCGCTTTAAAGTCAGGGTTCACTGCGGTTAGCTTTCTAACAATGTAGTTAAGAAGCACACCGTACATAGGCACGAACAAGCCTAGGCTGATGATAAGTTTGAATCCGTAATCGACTAAGGCAATCTCAGTCCAATGCTCGGCCATGAATGGATCTGGGCTTTGGTAGAAAGCAATCGCAAAGAAAGCGATGGTATCAATAGCATTACCGAATAACGTTGAACACGTTGGGGCAACCCACCACTGTTTAAGCTGACGTAGGCGGTTGAAAACATGCACATCCAAGATCTGACCCAGTAAATAAGCCATGAAGCTCGCCGCGGCGATACGTGCAACAAACAAGTTGAACTCACCTAGTTGGCTAAAGCCTTGGAATGAACCTTCAAAGAACACCACTGACAAGAAATAAGAAACGGCCAGCGCTGGTAGCATCACTAAGAAAATGATTTTACGGGCAAGCTGCGCGCCAAAAATGCGTACGGTCAGATCGGTCGCTAGGAAGATAAACGGGAAAGTGAAAGCACCCCAAGTGGTGTGCATACCGAAGACGGTAAAAGGTAGCTGAACCAGATAGTTGCTTGACGCAATAATCACCAAATGGAACAAAACTAATAGTGCTAAGGCTTTGCGCTGTTGCGCAGGGGTAAAGTTACTCATGCTGTACCTTTTTAGTTTGGTTTGGGGGTGAGGGAACCCAAATCGAGTCATTTCTTCGAATAATCCAAGAAAGCTCTTACCAATAATGTGAATTTAAAATGTTTCTAAAATTTGCTCTATCGAGCGGCGGGCGATTATACATTAATCAATATTGGCTGCAATGGTGAGAACAAACGCAAACGTTTATCCTCACTTTTATTGGTGAATAGCGCTAGAAGCTGTGTTTTAGAAGAGATGCCAAAAGTTAAAAACCGCGCTTGAAAAGCGTCGCGAGATAATCAAACTCTTCTCGGCTTTCTTCAGCGTTTAACGACTCAAACCAAATTGATTCACTGTAATGTTCGGACTTTAAGAACATTCGGCAATCTTCAAAATCAATCAACCAAGAATGCATATCGGCGTCCCATTGCTTTTCAACAACTGACGCTGACAACAACGCCACCAGCTTTTCACCTAACACTTCATAAGAATCAAAATCAAAACTTGGAGACGTAATCAATAAACGCCCTTCCTCAGCTAAATACTCTCTTAAGCCAAATTCTGTTTGTGTTGTCATGTCCCTATCAACCTTATTCTTTTTCTATTAGTTAGACGTTTCTCGCAAACTAGCCGTGTGTGGTGATGTGTTCTTGAATCAGATCTAGGAATGGGTCTGCGTACTTATCGAGTTTACGTTGACCGACACCGTTGACTGCCAGCATTTCTCCGTATGAAGTAGGTAGTATTTCAGCCATATCAATCAAGGTCGCGTCACTGAATACCACATATGGTGGCAAGCCATCTTCATCAGCAATCGACTTACGCAGCTTACGCAGTTTCGCAAACAGCTTCTTATCGTAATTCTTGCTGCTTAACTTATCGGACTTAGCATTACGCACCGCGGTATCTAAACGAGGTACAGCCAGCTCCAAAGACATCTCTCCGCGCAGTAACGGACGGGCTTCTTCTGTTAACTGTAATGTCGAGTTACGAGTAATGTTCTGGAACAGCAAGCCTTTGTGAATCAACTGACGGAAGATACTTATCCAGTAATCGTGGCTATGGTCGCGGCCAATGCCGTAGGTAGACAGTTTATCGTGGCCATTATCACGGACACGGATGTTCTGCATGCCACGCATCACTTCCACCACGTAGCCCATACCAAACGACTGATTGACACGGTACACACAAGACAATGCCTTCTGCGCTTCTTGAGTCGCATCAAAATGCTTAGGTGGATCGAGGCAGATATCGCAGTTGCCGCATTGCTTCTCGCGATATTCGCCAAAATAGTTCAATAGAACCTGACGACGACAGGTTTGCGCTTCAGCAAAGGCACTCATCGCGTTCAACTTGTGCATCTCAACTTGTTTCTGTGGGCCTTCTTCTTTCTCATCCAGCATGCGACGCAGCCAACCCATATCAGCTGGGTCAAACAACATCATTGCTTCAGCAGGCAAGCCATCACGACCCGCACGGCCTGTCTCTTGATAGTAAGATTCGATGTTGCGTGGGATATCAAAGTGCACCACAAAACGTACGTTGGGTTTGTTGATGCCCATACCGAAGGCCACAGTCGCGACCACGATC
The DNA here is from genome assembly GCF_041475025.1 of Vibrio sp. 10N.222.49.C12. NCBI lineage: Bacteria > Pseudomonadati > Pseudomonadota > Gammaproteobacteria > Vibrionales > Vibrionaceae > Vibrio > Vibrio sp. 10N.222.49.C12. Next base: position 11,423 of record NZ_JBFRVF010000036.1, read on the forward strand.
TGAATATCATCACGTTGGAAGGCTTCTTGAACATAAGCACGTTCGTCGGTATCCATGCCAGCATGGTAACCCGCAGCGCGAATACCGTTATTGCACAGCTTCTCGGTCACCATCTCCACTTTCTTGCGACTACCACAGTAGATGATGCCGCAATTGCCTTTCTGTGTTTCTAGGTAGCGAACCACCTGTGACACGGGCTTATGCTTCTCAACCAAGTTGTAACGAATATTAGGGCGATCGAAGCTACCTAAATGCGTATGCGGATCCACCAACTGCAAACGCGAGATAATATCTTTACGCGTCGCATCATCGGCAGTTGCCGTTAGCGCCATGTAAGGTACATGTGGGAAATACTGTTTAAGCTGACCTAATGATGCATATTCAGGGCGGAAATCGTGTCCCCACTGAGAGATACAGTGCGCTTCATCGACCGCAATCATCGAAAGCGGTAAGCCTTGTAGACGCTCGATAAAGTCACGCATCAACACGCGCTCTGGCGAGACATACACCATTTTCAACTGACCTGAGTTCATACGATTAAAGACCGAGATCAGATTCTCACGCGGCATTGACGAGTTAATGCACTCTGCCGCGACGCCGTTGGCTTTCAACTGATCAACCTGGTCTTTCATCAACGAAATCAGCGGTGAGATAACCAGAGTCAGCCCTTCACGAACCAAAGCCGGGATTTGGTAACACAGAGATTTACCGCCACCGGTTGGCATAATCACCAAGCTGTCTTTGCCCTCAACGGCCAAATCAATGACCTCTTGCTGACCATCGCGAAAGCTTTGATAGCCGAACACATCTTGCAAGATGGTTTGCGCATCATTCGCGGGAGTTGGTATTTGCTCAGCAATCAGAGTGGCGGTCATTATGGTTCCTAATCGAGGTATGAAATCAGCAAGCATCTTCGGCAAGCAAGTCGCACATTGTAGAGGGGAACGCTGGCGAATTAAACCGCAAATTGTTAGGTGAAAAGGGTTATCGCTCCTATACTGACCAACTCTCTTATAAATCTTATTAATAAGCACTCAGTGCTAGAGAAAGATGCATGACACAGGAAGAACAACAACGTACGCGCCAGGGAGTTTTGCTTGCCGTCGGCGCCTACACCATGTGGGGGATCGCCCCTATATATTTCAAATCTTTAAGTGACGTATCCCCGTTAGAGATCCTTAGCCACCGTGTAGTATGGTCCTTTTTCCTACTCGCTTTCTTACTGCACATTGGCCGCAGCTGGCGTAAAGTCCGCGACACCCTGACCTCGAAACCAAAAATGCTCTATTTGGTGGCGACGTCTATTTTGGTGGGCGCTAACTGGCTTATTTTTATTTGGGCGGTGAATTCCAATCACATGCTTGATGCCAGCTTGGGGTATTACATCAACCCACTGATTAACGTGTTGCTCGGGATGCTCTTCCTCGGCGAACGCTTACGTAAGCTGCAATGGTTTGCAGTGGCTCTTGCTGCGATTGGCGTATTAATCCAATTAATTGCCTTCGGTTCAGTGCCGATCGTCGCCATTGCCCTAGCCTTTAGCTTCGGTTTTTATGGCTTACTGCGTAAAAAGGTGAGCTTAGAAGCGCAAACCGGTTTGTTCATTGAGACTCTGGTTATGTTGCCTCTCGCAGCAACGTACCTACTATTTATTGCTGATAGCCCAACCTCGGACTTCTCAATGAACCCGATGCAACTCAATCTATTATTGGTTGCGGCTGGTGTTATTACCACCATTCCACTGCTGTGCTTTACTGGCGCTGCAACACGCTTGAAGCTATCGACCCTCGGCTTCTTCCAGTACATTGGGCCAAGCTTAATGTTCTTGTTAGCGGTGCTGATTTATGGCGAAGCGTTTACCAGTGACAAAGCGATTACCTTCGCCTTTATTTGGGGAGCGTTGGTGATATTCAGCTTTGACGGTCTGCGTAACAACAGAAAGAACAAACGCGCTAAGCGGTAACACTGATCGTTTTTTACAAGACAATCCCTTAATACGAAGATAAGCTTGGTTGAATTGATGACTATTTGACCAAGCTTTTTTGTACCATGGATAAAGTCCACTATTACTCTACCCCAACAGAAGATATCAGCCTGATCCAAGCTCAATACCAAGAGTTTGCTTTTCAGCGCCACTATCATTTGGACTTTCACATTGGTTTAATTACCCAAGGACAGCAGAAATTCGTCTATAAAGGGACGAGCCATAATGTTGGTGCTGGCCAAGTTGTTATCATGCCACCGGATGAGCTGCATGATGGGCACTCCAAACTCGATTCGGGTTATCAAGTCAGTGTGTTTGCAGTTTCTCCCCAATGGTTTCAAGATCTTGCCGATCCCAAGAAGAATGGTCACACATTAGGCTTTTCTGAGTTGATCCTCTCCGATCAAGCTGCATTTTCACAATTGCGTAACTTACACGGCCTATTAATCCATCAAAACATCAGCCAGCTCGCTCAAGATTGCTTACCTTTCGAAGGGTTCTCGACGATTGTCGATCGTTATGCGAAATTTGGATCGAAGAGTGACATCAAACTGGGTAATCAATCGATTGATACGCTAAAAGACTACTTGATGGCGAACTTGGATCAACCAGTGCGATTAGAACAATTGTCTGAGTTGTGTGGTTTAACCACGACTCAATTCCAACGCCATTTTAAAAACAGAATGGGCATTACGCCTTATGCATGGCTGAGCCGTTTACGTATGGAACAGAGCATGCGTCTGATTAAGTCTGGGATATGTGGTACCAAGGTCGCGCACCAAGTAGGCTTCTATGATCAAGCACACTTCTCTAAGGCTTTCAAAACCACGTTCGGCGTACCACCCTCACAAATCAACTAAGTGTTGATAATTTACAATTGCTCGATTTCAAATCGCGGTAAGCTACGCTCAATACGATTACTTATTTAAAAATAGCGGCAACGTTATTGAGAACTGACGATGAACGAAGTCACCATACTGATCACCCTAGCCTCTATCCACTTCATCGCTTTGATGAGCCCCGGCCCTGATTTTGCGTTAGTCGTGCAAAATGCGACGCGTCACGGACGCCAGACAGGCTTGTACATTGCGCTTGGTTTATCTTGCGGGATCTTGCTGCACTCATTGCTGAGCCTGACGGGAATCAGTTACCTAGTCCACCAACAACCCACATTATTTGCCATTATCCAACTAGCCGGCGGTAGCTACTTGCTGTACTTAGGCTACGGTGCACTTAAAGCAACCTGGCAAATCATTCAGAACCACGATGATGATGCCGATATCGTCAATTCCAACGATCTGATTCTGACCAATAAACGTCAGGCATTTTCGAAAGGGTTTGCGACCAATATTCTCAACCCAAAGGCTTTGGTGTTCTTTATCAGCTTGATGTCGAGCCTAGTGCCTGCCGACATGTCTCTGTCAGGTAAAGGCTTTGCGCTTTTCATCCTATTTGGTCTGTCTCTGTTTTGGTTCTCACTACTGGCGTGGATGCTTTCGACTAAGGCATTGCAAAAGAAACTCAGCGAAGCAACGGTATACATCGATGGCTTATGTGGCGTGGTATTCAGCCTTATTGGCGTGAGTATTCTTTGGCAGTCGCTATCCGGTTTAATCGCTTAAATTCGAATCAAGATTACAATTCGTTAACAACACTCTGGCTATCTCATCTTTCCACTGCCAATCTAGCTCTGCATATTAAAAGGAGAAGATCATGCAGTGGAAAACAAAACTAACAACCCTCGCCACTTCTACCCTACTTTTTGCCTCTCACGTCAGTTGGGCAAATCAAGCTGCCGATTCCGTCGCACCCGAACAAAGTAGTGGTTTAGAAACCAAACAGCTCGTTAAAGCCAACGATTGGATGGTCACCGCGGCCAACCCTCTTGCCACACAAGCCGGTGCTGATGTACTTGCTCGTGGTGGTAACGCGATAGACGCCATGGTTGCTGTGCAGCTTATGCTTGGCTTAGTGGAACCTCAGTCATCAGGTATTGGTGGCGGCGCGTTCCTTGTTTATTTTGATGGCAAGGACAAGCAACTCAAAACCTACGATGGCCGTGAAACCGCGCCGCTTGATGCCACACCACGTCTATTCCAAGACGAAAACGGCCAACCGCTTAAATTCTATGATGCCGTGGTTGGCGGTCGTTCTGTTGGCACGCCAGGCACAGTGCAATTACTGTGGGACACTCATCAGAAATACGGCAAGCTCGAATGGGCATCACTGATTAAACCTATCGCTCAGTTAGCTGAAGAAGGTTTTACTATCAGCCCACGTTTAGCCACCTTGATCGAAAACGACCAAGAACGTCTGAGCCGCTTTGCGACAACTAAAGCCTACTTCTTCAATGCCGATGGCAGCCCGAAAGCCGCTGGCACGCAACTTAAGAACCCTGAATACGCGGCAACGTTACACGCTATCTCGAAGGATGGTGCTAAAGCTTTCTACCAAGGTGAGATTTCTGCCGACATCATTAACACAGTACAAACAGCGAAAGGTAACCCGGGCGTATTGGCACAGAAAGATTTCGACGCCTATTCGATCAAGCAGCGCGAACCGGTTTGTTCTGCTTATGAAAGCTACGATATTTGCGGAATGGGGCCACCAAGTTCAGGTGCGTTAACGGTTGGACAAATCCTTGCAATGACTGAGCAGTTTGACCTCAAATCATGGGGGCCAAACGACGCAAAATCTTGGCAAGTGTTAGCAGACGCTTCTCGCTTAGCCTTTGCAGACCGTGGTATGTACATGGCAGACCAAGATTATGTGCCTATGCCAACCCAAGGGTTAGTGAATACTGACTATTTGCAGGAGCGTGCTCAGTTAATTACCGCAGGTAAGGCATTAGACAGCGCACCTTCAGGCACCCCACCGTGGGATCATGCGATGCAGAGAAGCCAAGATGTTTCTATTGAGTTGCCGTCCACCAGCCACTTCAACATTGTCGATAGTGATGGCAATGTCGTATCGATGACTACCACTATTGAGAATGCCTTTGGCTCACGCTTGATGGTTAGAGGTTTCCTACTCAATAACGAACTAACCGACTTCTCATTCAAGACTCATAACGATGGCAAACCTATCGCGAACCGACTTGAACCGGGTAAGCGCCCACGTTCTTCAATAGCACCGACCATCATCATGCAAGACGATAAACCTTACATGGCAATTGGCTCTCCGGGAGGCAGCCGTATCATCGGTTATGTGGCACAAGCGATCATTGCTCACACCCAATGGGACATGGATATCCAACAAGCGATCAACCAACCACACTTCCTAAATCGCTTCGGTACCTTAGATTTGGAAAAAGGAACATCAGCGGAAAACTTCAAACCTGAGCTAGAAAAGATGGGATTTGAGGTCAACGTTCGCGATCTTAACTCGGGTTTACACGCTATTCGCATCACAAAAGATGGTCTAGAAGGTGCTGCAGACCCTCGCCGTGAAGGTGCAGCTATTGGCCAATAGGGAATAATCCTCCCTTTTTACTCGCAGCCTTGTGCGAGATCTCTCACAAGGCAGTGAGTAAATATCGATATTTGATGACGAAATTAGTCACCCACAAACCGTAACCGATTGAAATTAAACAATACGTACATTTATCATTCAAATAATTATATAGAAATTCGCTTATGCACCATTGCTGATAAATAAGGAATCGGTAATATGAATGGTGTCGGAAGGATGCTGACACGGAACAGGAAACGCCAAGGACTTGGTTATCTTCAGGATGAAGATTCGATTACTCAGGATGAATAATCGGCATGGATAGCGAAATGGACATTGAATGGACGCAATAGTAACTAGGATGGTTGCTACTAAGGAAAGACAATGGACACCTCTGGACGAGGAAAGGACTGAACATCAGGATGATGTAAAGGACACCGCTCAAGGAACAAGTGACGCGCGCTAACGAGGATTGTTGGCAGATCAGGATAAGATCAAGGACACCGCTAGGAAGGCGACGAAAGGAATACGCTGAAGGATAACAGCACACTATCATGGATTTGATGCATGGAGCACACTTAGTAGCCGGATTGCTGCGAGTAAGACTATAGACCCCGATGAGCGCAAGCTCTCGGGGTTTTTCTTTATCTGTCGTCTCACCTTTTCTTCATCTAAAACAAATAAATCAAAGACCTTTGATTACAATTCTGACATTTAAACCATTCACTTCTTAACCACTTCCGAGTAACGTAAGTCTTACTAGGCTCAACTAGTTTCATAACCATAATTAGATTAAGGACAAATTCATGTCACACGTTACCTTCAAAGGCGCTGCTGTACCGCTAACTGGCACATTCCCACAAACTGGCGAACAGGCACCAAGCTTTGCACTTACTGCAGGCGATCTTTCTGCACTGACTCTTGCTTCTCTTGCAGGCAAGAAAGTGGTTCTAAACATCTTCCCAAGCATCGACACTGCAACTTGTGCAACGAGCGTACGTACGTTCAACGCAAAAGCGGCAGAACTTGAGAACACGGTGGTTGTTTGTATTTCTGCTGACCTACCATTTGCTGCGGGTCGCTTCTGCGAACTAGAAGGCATTGAAGGCGTTCAACACGCTTCGACTTTCCGCTCTCCTACATTCGCATCAGACTACGGCGTAGCGATTGCTGAAGGCCCACTAGCAAGCCTAACAACGCGTGCAGTTGTCGTTGTGGATGAAAAAGGTGTGGTAACACACAGCGAGTTGGTTGCAGAGATCACTGAAGAACCAAACTACGAAGCGGCACTTGCAGCACTGTAAGATCCCCTCTAGTCAGTCATGTATTGTGATCGCTTAAGGCGGTACACAATAAAAAAGAGCAGCCATTGGCTGCTCTTTTTGTTTTCAATAATGAACGGTTATTAGATGCTGAAGTAATAGATTAAAGCTGCTCTAAACGCGCGTAAGCCGTTACTAACCACTTAATCCCTTCACCGTTAAACGCCACTTGAACTCGACTCTGTGGGCCACTTCCTTCGAAGTTGATGATAGTGCCTTCGCCAAACTTAGGGTGCTTCACGCGAGAACCCAAGCTAAAACCAGTTTCATTGAAGTTCTCTTTCACAGCGGTTTGACTAAAGCGACCACTGCTTGCAGGGCGACTGACTTGCGCTTTCATACGCACTTCATCCAGACAGGTTTCTGGTAGCTCACGAATAAAGCGGGATGGTTTGTGGTACTTGTCTTGCCCGTACAAGCGGCGCATCTCTGCGTAAGTGATGTACAGCTTCTCCATCGCACGAGTCATGCCCACGTAACACAGGCGACGCTCTTCTTCTAAACGCCCTGCTTCTTCCGCAGACATCTGGCTTGGGAACATGCCTTCTTCGACACCCACCATGAATACCATAGGGAACTCTAGGCCTTTGGCACTGTGCAGAGTCATGAGCTGAACCGCGTCATCAAACTCATCAGCCTGACCTTCACCTGCCTCTAACGCTGCGTGCGTTAAGAACGCCGTCAGCATGCTCATCTCATCCGCTTCTTCCGGTTTTTCAAACTGACGCGTTGCCGTTACTAATTCTTCCAAGTTCTCAATACGTGCCTTCGACTTCTCGCCTTTCTCTTGCTCGTACATCGCAAACAGACCCGACGATTTGATCACGTGGTCAGTTTGCTCATGCAGGCTAAGCTCTAGCGTGTCGTCTTCTAGCGCATTAATCAGTTCGATAAAGCGACTCAATGCACCCGCAGCACGACCGGGTAGCACTTGCTCTTCTATCAAAGCAACACTTGCTTCCCACATGGTTGCACCACGATCACGCGCTGCAAGACGAATCGTTTCTAACGTTTTATCACCCAAGCCACGCGTTGGCGTGTTGACCACACGCTCAAACGCCGCATCATTACCGCGATTGCTCATTAGGCGCATGTAGCTCAAGGCGTCTCTAATTTCTTGACGCTCGAAGAATCGCATGCCGCCGTAGATTCGATAAGGTAGACCACCTTGGATAAGCGCTTCTTCAAGAACACGAGACTGGGCGTTATTACGATAAAGCATTGCCGTATCTTCTAGCGCGCCGCCTTTCTCCTGCCACTCTTTGATTTTGCTGACCGTGAAACGCGCTTCATCGAGCTCGTTGTATGCTGAGTACACAGAGATTGGCTCGCCATCGTTACCATCGGTCCACAACTCTTTACCCATACGCTCGGTGTTGTTCGAGATAAGCTCGTTCGACGCCTGCAGAATGGTTTTGGTTGAACGGTAGTTTTGTTCAAGTCGAACCGTCGAAGCACCTGGGAATTCATCCAAGAATTTCTGAATATTTTCGATCTTCGCACCACGCCAGCCATAGATAGATTGGTCGTCATCACCCACGATCATCACGCGACAATCTGGGCCAGCCATCATGCGCAGCCAAGCGTATTGGATGTTGTTGGTATCTTGGAATTCGTCGACAAGGATATGCTTAAAGCGAGCTTGGTAGTGCTCTCGGATGTGTTTCTTATCGCGCAATAGTTCATGCGATCTCAACAAGATCTCAGCAAAGTCGACCAAGCCAGCACGGTCACATGCTTCTTGGTAAGCAGAATAAATCTTTAACCACGTTTGAGTTATTGGATCATGGTAGGCGTCAATGTGACTTGGGCGTAACCCCTCGTCTTTCTTGCCATTGATCCACCAAGAAGCTTGCTTGGCAGGCCACTGCTTTTCATCAAGGTTTTGCGCCTTGATTAAGCGGCGTAGCAAACGAATCTGATCATCAGAATCAATGATCTGGAAATCTTCTGGCAGTTTTGCATCTAGGTAGTGAGCACGAAGGATGCGGTGACAAATACCGTGGAAGGTGCCGTTCCACATGCCTGACGAACTACCCATCATCAACTCTTCAATACGACCACGCATCTCTGCTGCCGCTTTGTTGGTGAAGGTAACCGACATAATAGAGAACGGTGATGCTTGCTCTACGCTTTGCAGCCAAGCAATACGATGCACCAACACTCGCGTTTTACCACTGCCTGCACCTGCCAGAATAAGTAGGTTTTCTAAAGGTGCCGCGACCGCCTCACGTTGTTTATCGTTTAGGCCATCGAGTAAAAGCGAAGGATCTATCATTGGATATGCTCACTACTGGGTATTTATACATAAAAGTTGATTATAACCTAAACACTAGGCTGCGTTTAGGATAATAAGAAGAAAAAACAATCAAAAATTAACATCATTAATTCAATAACTTAATAGATGAAACATCATTAATATTGATAATTTTTATAATACCGTGAAATTATTTCCCGGTTGTTCCAATCCTTTTTAGTAAGCAAGTTAACAATCCATTAACCTGCGATATGAAAATACTATTAAGTCCTAGAGGGAATGACTATGAAAAATTCTAATCTTGCTGTTACAGCTGCAATCACAAGTGTACTAGCGTTCGGCGGTGCAGTTCTTACATCAGCACCTGCGGAAGCAGCAGCAAAAGAAAAATGCTACGGCGTGGCAAAAGCTGGCCAAAATGATTGTGCAACCAAAACAAGCTCATGTGCGGGTACAGCAAAAGAAGACAACCAATCCGATGCGTTCGTAGTCGTACCTAAAGGGCTATGCGGCAAATTATCAGGTGGTAACACTCAATCATCATAATTGAGCTGCTTAGTATGGTGAGCTGACATTCAGCTCACCTCCACTTCTTGTTAGGAGAATCGTTGTGACTCAAACTCTTCACCCCTACGCAGGGGTTGGCCTTAGAACACCGCACTTGGACTTCTTTAGCCAAAATCCAGCCTTAGTAAGTTGGTTAGAAGTTCACAGCGAGAACTACTTCTTAGCTCAATCACCGCAACGACAACAACTCAGAGAAATTCGTCACGCACACAACATCAGTTGTCACGGTGTTGGGTTGTCGCTAGGTTCTGTTGAGCGCATCAATCAACATCATCTTGTGCAATTAAAAGAGCTCATTGATGATATCGAACCCTTCTTGGTTTCTGATCATCTCAGTTGGAGTCAGACAGGTGGTCATTACTTCAATGACTTGCTACCGCTGCCTTACACAGAAGAAGCATTGGAAGTCTTCTGTCGTAATGTCATCGAGGTTCAAGACAGCTTGCAACGCCCGATGTTGATTGAGAACCCATCGAGCTACCTATCCTTCAAGCATTCTACTATTCCTGAGTGGGAGTTTTTGGCTGAGGTACAAAAGCGTACTGAGTGTCGCCTACTGCTCGATTTCAATAATATTTTCGTTTCATCTTTTAATCATGGCTTTAGTTGTGAAGAGTACTTAAACGGAATACCAGCAGACAAAGTTGAAGAGATTCACTTGGCAGGTTTTACCAAAAAGAAGCTTGAACAAGGTGAGATCTGGATAGACACACACAGTAAACCTGTCTGTGACGAAGTGTGGAAACTCTACACTGACTGGGTTGCACAACATGGTTTGCGCCATACCTTGATTGAGTGGGATCTCGATATCCCAGAGCCACAAGTTTTATTGGCTGAAGCAACCAAAGCCAGTGATATCTTGTATCAACACGACAAGTTCAACCAAAGGAGTCGCGCCTCATGAGCCACTCCCTAGCAGAGGTTCAATTGGAGTTTGCTAACGCCCTACGCTATCAAAACAATGGTGAGTACTGCGACATAGTGAGCGACCATTTTACCGATGAACAACGCATCCAGATTTACCGTAATAACTTTGTGATCAGCTTGAGCGAAGTTCTGGCAGCAACCTACCCACTCACTGAAATGTTGGTTGGTGAAGAGTGCTTCCAACAGATGGCTCGTCAACATGTCTTACATTATCCATCGACCTCTGGTGATGTCAGTGGTTACGGTGAACACTTTGAACAGACTATCCAAGCCTTTCCTGCCGTTATTGAGGCTGCACCTTATCTCGGTGAAGTGGCTTTGTATGAATGGCAGAAAGATAGCTTGGTAAGGTTTTCGTCACAAGCACATGTCGACCAGAGACCTCTTTCTTGCCTTGCAGATGTACCACAAGAGCAACAAGGCGCTTTAGTCTTTCATCTCAAAGATTCAATAACACTGATTCATTCTAGTTACACGATTATCGCGCTTGAACACGCCATCTATCAGCAGCAACTTGATGGGCTAGACATCAACCAAGCTGAATTTGGGGTGTTAATCCGAGCTGAGAATTCACAGGTTGAGAGCCATAGTTTGAGTGAAGAGAGCCACCAACTCCTCACTGAATTGCAATCAGGTCGAACACTCTCAGCAATCGATCCTTTATTACTACAACATCTGAATACTGTTATGGCGCTAAACGTCATCTCAGGTTTTTCAATCAATGCCGAATTGGAGGCATAACATGGATAACAACACAGTCACGAACATGATGGCTCAATACGACAGTTTGATTGAGAAATCACAGGCACTTTTTGTTCCAGTGCTTCTACTATTTTGTCGCCTTTGGGTGGCGTGGGTATTCTTTAATTCTGGACTCACCAAGATAGCTACTTGGGATAGCACGCTTTACTTGTTTGAATTGGAATACCAAGTGCCACTGCTACCTTGGGAATTGGCTGCTTACATGGGCACTGCCGCTGAGTTAATTCTACCGATGTTTTTAGCGCTCGGTTTATTAACACGACCTATGGCTGCGGTGTTGTTCGTTTTCAATATCATTGCTGTCGTGTCTTACCCTGTATTGTGGGATCAAGGCTTCTACGATCATCAGCTTTGGGGGTTAATGATTCTTATCGTTGTCGTGTGGGGCGCAGGACCATTCTCACTTGATAGAGTTTTGAAAGCGCAGTTCAGGAATTAAAATAAGTTTTCACCTCTTTTGAACTGCTAAAGCTAAATGCTACAGCCCAAACGCAAGAAACCACTCAATTGAGTGGTTTCTTTTTTAACTGGGATAAGCTTACTTATTTAGAAAAGCTTGTAGCTCTTCAGCAGAGATGCCTTGCTCTGCAAGTTCTTTTGCCAATAGCTGAACCTGCTCACCCTTACGAGACTCTACCACACGCTGAAATTGGTAAATGATATCTCGCAAAGTATCGATTGGAACTTGTTTTGCCGCACTGCGAATACGCTCTTCACTTTGGTTGCCTAGCTCTTTAAGCAGTTTACCAAACATGACCTTTTCAGGTGCATCTTCCATTTGTTCTAAGACGCGCGCCATTTCGTAGGTTGTTAATGACATTACAGTATTTTCCGTTGGGGACTAACGTTTCAATGAGTGACAAATATACCATGTTTTAACGTTTCGAAAACCGCCATTTGTATATTTTGTCACCCTTGTAACTTATGCCTTAGCAAACGTCGTGTGCCAAGACTTACCCGCTTTGCTCGCAAGCACTAATAACGCAGGAACAATCAGGAACATTTGCAGAGCAATCATCACTTGCGACGTTAAATCAAGACGTTGCATGGTACCCACAAGAAGCCCTGAACCGCTCATTTGGAACAAGCCAAGCAGCGCAGCAGCTGTACCCGCACGGTCACCGAAAGGTTCTAGAGCTTTACCTGCCGCAGCACCAAGAATCCAAGCAAAGCCAACTGACGATAAGAAGATCGGTAGCATGAACGCGATTGGAGTAGCGTGCTCAGCAAGCACCAACATAATCACACCCGCTAAGCCCAGCGTCGAGATACCAACCACCAGTGCTTTATAGGTACCAAAACGGTCCATAAACTTCGGCGCTGTGAATGCTGCGATGATATTAATTGCCGCGTTTACACCAAACCAAAAGGTAAATTCGCTCATCGTCAAACCTAGGTTTTCCATCAACACAACAGGTGCAGAGGTAACGTAAGCAAGGATTACCGCCATCGCCATCAAGCATAAAGTGGCATGGAAGATAAATGACGGTGTTTTCAATACCGACCAGTATCGCTCAAGCTTGAATACCGCAACCTTTTCTGTCGCAGGGTTAGACTCTTTCATTTGGAAGAATAAGATAGTGCCAACAACGACAGCAAAGCCTGCCATAAAGCTAAAGTTCGAGCGCCAACCAAATTGATGTGTTAACCAAGCGCCAAGAATGGGTGCCAAAGCAGGAATAAAACAGATTGCACCATTAAGGTAGCTGATCATACGGCCGCTCTTCTCTGGGCCAAATAGATCGCGAACCGTTGCAAAGGCTGCTACAGAAGTCGCACAAGCTCCTAAGCCTTGTAGCAGCCGAGCCATTAGCATCATATCAATCGATTGAGCTGCCCACGCCAAGCAAGCACTCAATGCATAGATACTAACACCTCCCAATGCAACGGTTCGACGTCCTAGCTTATCAGCCAAAGGGCCAGCAAATAATTGCCCGACACCCATGGCGAATAAAAACCAGGTAATCGTATCTTGTGCTAGTGCATGTTCCACGTGAAACGCTGTCGAAATTTGTGGCAGAGCTGGTAGGTAGATATCAATAGCCAGAGGGCTAAATAAAACCAACATTGCCAATAAAGCAACCTGCAGCTTACTAGGGGTTGGAAGCGCGTTAGAAGGCACAAGATTCTCCGAATGAGTTAATTTAGGTGCATAATAACCAACTAAAGATATGAACAAAAATGGCATATACTCATTAGAATTATTCCAAATAGGAAACTCATATGAATATTGAGAAACTATCGCGCCTCGACCTCAATCTATTAGTTTGCTTGCAGGTGCTGATGGAAGAGCTAAGCGTCACGCGCACCGCACATCGATTGTGTCTGAGTCAATCGGCTGTAAGTAAATCGTTAGCCAAGCTTCGTGAACAATTTAATGACCCTCTTTTCACGCGAAGCGCACATGGCCTGAGACCAACACCGAAAGCTGTTTTCCTTAAGCCTCGCTTAGAAACGTTGATCAACCAACTTGATGTTCTCACTCAGCCTGAGACATTCATTCCCAATAACAGCGACCACAGCTTTCACATCGCTGCCGTTGAGAGTGTTTACCCGCTGATTCTTCCGCACTTCTTACCAGCAATATTTCGACAAGCGCCTAAGGTCAATATCAACACCCACGCGTGGACCGAGCAAACCTTTAAGAAGCTGCAGCTCGGTGAGCTCGATATCGGACTCACAGGTAAAGACATCGACATCAACGACGCACGTTTAACTATGCTGCCGCCAGATGATATTTGCGAGCAAGAGATCTACCGTGACGCGCAGATGTGTGTGCTAAGACGCAACCACCCCGCTCTGAATGGCAAATGGGATCTGGAAACCTACCTTGCACAGCGTCATGTACAAGTAAGATGTGATGGTAACGATCGTTGGCTGCTCGACTATAAGCTTGCCGACCTTGGTCACCAACGTGATATCGCTATTTCTGTTCCAGACTTCAATAGCGCCGCAAGCCTATGTACCTACACCGACTTTGTGTTTACTGCACCAAGCCACTTTACTTACCTCGTCGCCAAGCAACTCGACTTAGTGGTTGTCCCTTTACCGATGGAATTCCCACCGATGGCATACACTCTGTTTTGGCACCGTGACAGAGAAAATGACCCAGCGTTAACTTGGCTACGAGATATCATCAAAGAAAAAACTCTGCACCTTAGATAAAAATGGCGTACAGCGTTTGCAGCAAACGAACAAAAGCGCTAGCTTATTGACCTAATAAGTCCCCTCGCATGTATATCGACTGTGAGTGTTAACAAGGACCCTAACAATAAGGATAAACACAGATGCACAATATCACTGCTGAACGCGTTGCTGCGGTTCGAGCTTGGCTTGAAACAAACAACCTAGATGCCGTTATCATTCCACATGAAGACGAATATCTAGGTGAATACGTTCCTGCTCATAACGAGCGACTTCACTGGTTAACAGGTTTCACTGGCTCTGCTGGTGCGGCAGTTATCACTCGTGAGAACGCTGCTATTTTTGTTGATGGTCGCTACACGGTTCAGGTTCGTAAGCAGGTACCAGCAGAGTTATTTGAGTATCGCCACCTTATTGAAGAGCCGGCTTTAGATTGGATCACCAGTTCTCTAGCACAAGGCGGCAAGGTTGCATTCGACCCACGCATGCACACTGCTGCTTGGTTGAAAGGCGCTCAAGCTAAACTGGCAGAGAAAGTTGAACTAACAACACTATCTTCGAATCCAATTGATGAGCTTTGGTCTGATCGTCCTGAGCCGGTGGTATCTGATGTTCGCTTAATGGCAACAGACGCAGTAGGCCAATCAAGTGAAAGCAAACGTGCGGAGATTGCTGGCTTACTAAAAGCCAAAGGTGCTGATGCCGCTATCCTTACGGAACTCGATTCGATCTGTTGGTTGCTTAACATTCGCGGCTTGGACGTATCTCGCCTACCTGTTGTGTTATCCAATGCGATCATCCACGCCGATGAAAGCGTCGACTTCTTCCTAGACCCAGCTCGTATTCCTACGGGCTTTGAAGCACACGTTGGCAATGGTATTCGCGTATCTCACCCATCAGAGCTTGAAGCACGCCTTCAATCTTTGGAAGGCAAAAATGTATCTGTCGATTCAGGTACCAGTAACGCTTGGTACACGCTGGTTCTACAAAACTCTGGTGCTCATATCATTGAAGCAGCAGACCCATGCTTAATGCCAAAAGCCGCTAAGAACGCAACTGAAATTGCCGGCATGAAAGCGTGTCACATTCGTGATGGTGTTGCGATGGCGAAGTTCCTATCTTGGATTGATGCAGAAGTCACGCAAGGTAATCTGCACAATGAAGCTGTGCTAGCAGACAAAGTTCAATCATTCCGCGAACAAGACCCAACGCTGATGGACCTAAGTTTTGACACGATTTCAGCAGCAGGCGGCAACGCAGCAATGTGTCACTACAACCACGAGAACCAACCTGAACCAGGTCAGTTAGAGATGAATACTCTTTACCTAGTCGATTCAGGCGGTCAGTACCTAGATGGTACAACCGACATCACTCGAACTATCGCGATTGGCCAGCCAAGCGACGAAATGATCCAGCAGTTCACGTTAGCGCTTAAAGGTCACATCGGTATCGCGCGTGCACGTTTCCCACAGGGTACTCGTGGTTTCCAACTTGATATTCTAGCTCGCCAACACTTATGGGCAGAAGGCTTCGACTACGACCACGGTACTGGTCACGGTGTTGGTCATTTCCTAAGTGTTCATGAAGGTCCGCAAAGCATCTCTAAGAAGCTAATCGATGTACCTCTTGTTGAAGGCATGGTGTTATCAAACGAGCCGGGTTACTACCGTGCAGATGAATTTGGTATCCGTATCGAAAACCTAGAACTGGTGGTTGAGCTGCCAACTCAAGGTGACTTCTCAGTACTAACGTTTGAGTCGCTAACACGTTGCCCTATCGATAAGCGCAACATCAACGTCGATTTACTGACACGACCTGAACTTGCATGGCTTAATGATTACCACCAGAAAGTATGGAACGATGTTAGCCCATTAGTTGAAGGTGATACATTGGAATGGTTACGCCAATCAACCACTCCACTTGCTCATGCTTAATGCTTAATGCTTAGCTAATTCAAACTTAATGAAATGAAAAACGGCCACCTTAGGGTAGCCGTTTTTATTTGTCGATTTAACTTCGTCGATGTTTCACGTGGAACATAAATCTGCGTGTTCGCTAACCAGAGTAAGCACTGTGCCAGTCTCTCCACACAGGATCAAAACCACGTTGACGAATCATTGACTCAACATCGGCAGCACTTCGCTCATCACTTATTTCAAATTGCTCGAGTTCTTCTTCATCAGAAGCATAACCACCAGGCTGGGTTTTAGACGCAGCCGACATACTGGTGATTCCCAATGGCAACACATTGTCACGGAAAGCTGCAGACTCACGAGTCGAGAGAGACAATTCAACCTCAGGGTTTAATAAACGATACGCACAGATAAGTTGAACCAACTGTTTATCACTCATAATCGATTTAGGCTGCAAACCACCCTCACAAGGACGAAGACGTGGGAATGAAATCGAGTAACGTGTTTGCCAATAAGTACGCTCAAGATAGTCTAAGTGAGCGGCCACGAAGAAACAGTCGGTACGCCAATCTTCCAAGCCAATCAAAGCGCCAATACCTATCTTATCAATACCCGCTTTTGCCAAACGATCGGGCGTTTCGAGCCGGTATTCAAAATCCATTTTATTGCCACGCAAGTGGTGTTCCGCGTAGGTACTTGGGCTATACGTTTCTTGGTAAACCATCACCGCATCTAAGCCGAGAGTTTTAAGCTCTGCGTAGTCATCTTGATCAAGCGGCTGCACTTCCATCGCAAGATAGTTAAATTGTGCCTTAATATTCGGTAGCACTTCACGGAAGTACTTCATCCCGACCTTGGTTTCATGTTCACCAGTCACCAACAATACACTATCAAACTTCATCTTTTTGATAGCGGCACTTTCAGCATCGATTTCATCTAAAGTAAGTGTGCGACGCTTAATGCGGTTCTCCATTGAGAAACCACAATACGTGCACGCATTCGCACATAAGTTTGAGAGGTACAATGGAATATACAACGACATTGTATTGCCGAATCGCTTGCGTGTGAGTGCCAACGATTGTTGCGCCATCTGCTCTAAGTAAGGTTCTGCTGCCGGAGAGATAAGAGCCTTAAAGTCTTCCAAGTCGCGTTTAGGTTTACTCAGAGCGCGCTCAACATCCGCTGCCGTTTTACTGAAGATGGACATACCAATGTCATCCCAGTTGAGCTGTTTAAATCGATCAACAAACGTCATAAGGACACTACTCGTCTAGGAATGAAGTTAGCGGACTAGAAGCAACCGCATGAGACACCTGTCCAGCAAGACCAGAAAGGTAAGCCATACGGCCAGCTTCAACTGCCAGTTTAAAAGCAATCGCCATATCAACGGGTTGTTGAGAAGCCGCAATTGCAGTATTAACTAACACGGCATCCGCGCCCATTTCCATTGCACGAGCAGCATGAGATGGCGCACCAATACCAGCGTCAACAATCACAGGGACGTTCGCTTGGTCGATAATGATCTCTAAGAAGTCTGCCGAAGCGATACCTTTGTTCGACCCAATCGGCGCACCTAGCGGCATAACCGCAGCACAACCCACCTCTTCCAATCGTTTACACAACACTGGGTCAGCATGACAGTAAGGCAACACAACAAAGCCATCTTTAACCAGTTGCTCAGCCGCTTTTAATGTCTCAATTGGGTCTGGCATCAAGTACTTTGGATCAGGGTGAATTTCCAGTTTGAGCCAGTTTGTGCCTAGCGCTTCGCGAGCCAAATGCGCAGCAAAGATGGCATCCTTCGCGTTCTTCGCCCCGGAGGTATTTGGTAACAAGTTCACGCCAGCATCAATGATGGGCTGTAAAATATCATCTTGCTCAGAGCGAATATCAACTCTCTTCAACGCCATGGTTGCCAGTTGAGAACCGGAAGCTTCGATAGCACTCGCCATTAAATGTTTATTCGCGAACTTGCCCGTTCCAGTAAAGAGTCGTGATTGAAATGTTTTATCTGCGATAGTTAACATAGTTAGCCTCCTGCAATAGCTTGGAAAAGAGAAATAGCATCGCCTTCATTGACAACCGTTTGTTGCCACTGACTACGCGGGACAACCGCATTATTGATAGCAAAGACACAGCCCAGATCGGGTAATGAAAGCGCTTGGATGATATCCGCTAGAGACGACGATTGTGCAACCTGTTCTGGTTGCTCATTGATAGAGATCGTTATGTTGCTCATTGGGTTTCTTCTTCTAAATAGTTAACTGTAGATGTGCAGCAAACGGGGCATTCACTATCTTGAGTGACACTTAAGTTTTGCCAGTTCATCGTCTGACCATCAAACAGTTTGAGCTGATGTGTTGCAACTTGGAACTCGCCAGTGCTAATACGTTGAATCGCAGCCAGTGCTTGGAGGTTGCCTATGGTGCCAACGACTGGGCCTATGATGCCGCTATCGCTACAACGTGTCGTTTGCGGATGGTGACTGAACGGGAATAAACAGTGATAGCACCCTTTCTGATTCTGATAATCAAATACAATAAACTGGCCTTTCCAACCGATTGCAGATCCAGAAATCAAAGGTGTATTGCTGCCGAAACACACTTGGTTAACCTGCTGGCGTGACGCAAAGTTGTCAGTACAATCCAACACCAAATCAGCGAGCATCACTTCAAGTTCAAGCTGACTGTCACTCATTCGCTGATTGATGGTTCTAACTTGACTGCGACTATTGAGCTCAGTCAGTTGTTGCTTCATAGCTTCGACTTTAGGCGAACCTAACTGACTTTCTTTGAACGCGACTTGTCGTTGCAGGTTAGACGAATCCACACAGTCATCATCAACCAACACGATCTTTCCGACACCCGAAGCCGCAAGGTAAAGAGCGGCAGCATTGCCTAAGCCACCACAACCAATCACTAACACATGGCTGTTTAATAGATTTCGTTGCCCTTGCTCACCGACTTCAGGTAACGCAATTTGTCGTTGATAACGAATAAACTCAAAATCACTCAGCATAGCTAGGCTCCTGCACAACCTCTTTACCAACATTTGAAGGTTTAGGCTTCATCAATTTTTCAAAAAACTCGATCACCTTTTTGGGGTCTTCCGCTAATGTAATCGCACGAACAACCGCCAAACTCGACACCCCACAATCCCACACCTGCTCAGCTGTCGATTGGTCAATACCACCAATAGCGACCGTCGGATAACCGATGAGTTGTTCTGTGTATGGGATAGTATCAATCAGCTGTTGATACAGAGATAAACGAACTAGACCCTGAGGCTTTGATGGCATCTGTTTAGTTGTTGTTGGGAAGATGTGGCCCAGCGCAATATAGCTTGGGTTGATCTGAACAATGCGTAGCAACTCGTAATAGCCATGAGTCGATAACCCAATCTTTATACCCGCAAAGCTCAACTGTGAGAGATTTGATTCTTCAATATCCTCTTGCCCCAAATGAACACCAAAAGCGTCATGCTTGAGTGCAAGCTGCCAGTAATCATTGATAAAAACTTGAGCGTTATACTCACGACCAAGATCGATAGATCGTGCGACTTGTTGTTCTAAATCCGCTTGCTGTGGGTTCTTAATACGTAGTTGGACAGTGTTGATTCCAAGCTTGAGCAATCTTTCGATCCACTCAACATCATCAACTACTGGGTATAAACCGAGGCTACTCTTACTCAACTCAGGAAAAGAAAGTGATGTCCCTTGGTTAGCCCAACCTACGCTTATGTCCAATCGTTGATCTTCAAGAGCTGGAATTGGAAAGTTTTGGTAATGTGCTGGCCATGTTCCACGTGAAACATTGGACGCTGCGCGAGCTAAAACTAGTGCGTCTTCTAATGGGAATTCCAGCGCCAACAAAGTAAGTAACCAAGCAAAGTGGCCGCGATTATCTAACTCCTGATGAGCTGTTGTGTCACTCTTGATAGCACGATTAGCATCCAGGTGTGACCAGATATCCAGTACAGCTGAATCATCTGAAACACCGATATAAATGGTATTCGGAGTTTGTGTAAAGGCATCACAAACGTCAGCTAGCGCGACTGAATTGCTGTAATCAACAACATGGTTCAGTTCTGCTAGCTGACACACCGTCAATGAATCAAGATCATGAGCGAAGCCAATAGATAACGCCTGCTGAGAATCAACGATAGAGAAGTATTGAGTTGGGCTTACACCCAACTCAACCGCATCACTTGCTAAGCCTTGTCGCTTAGCAACCAATAGACAGTTCTGCACCTCTCCCGTTAACTCAATATTTTGAGATGGGATGAGAATCTTCACTGTCATTATTCCTCTAATTGAGCTTCTTTTGCACCGACTGCAGGGTGGTAAAGTTCAGAGCCAGTATCACGGAACTCTTGTGATTTTTGACGCATCCCTTCCAACGGGTTATCTAGCATCTTAATCTCGATAGCCTGATCCGCGGCTACTTGTTCGGTGTCTTTCGCATACTCTCGAACTTCTTGAGAAATCTTCATCGAGCAGAATTTAGGTCCACACATTGAGCAGAAGTGAGCAACCTTGCCCGACTCTTGTGGCAGAGTTTCATCATGGAAAGAGCGCGCGGTTTCAGGATCTAAAGCTAGATTAAATTGGTCTTCCCAACGGAATTCAAAACGTGCCTTTGATAATGCATTATCTCGGATTTGTGCGCCCGGGTGCCCTTTAGCGAGGTCCGCTGCGTGTGCTGCTAGCTTGTAAGTAATCAAGCCAGTCTTCACATCTTCTTTATTTGGTAAGCCTAGGTGCTCTTTAGGGGTTACATAACAGAGCATCGCACAGCCGTACCAACCAATCATGGCCGCGCCAATACCAGAGGTAATATGGTCGTAACCAGGGGCAATATCTGTCGTCAATGGGCCTAAAGTATAGAAAGGCGCTTCATGGCAGTGCTCTAACTGCTCGTCCATATTCTCTTTAATCAGGTGCATTGGTACATGTCCAGGGCCTTCAATGATCACCTGAACGTCATATTCCCAAGCCACTTTAGTCAACTCACCTAGAGTACGTAACTCCGAGAATTGAGCCTCATCATTGGCATCCGCAATTGAGCCCGGGCGTAAACCGTCACCTAATGACAGAGCAACATCGTACTTCGCACAGATCTCACAGATCTCGCGGAAGTGGGTATAAAGGAAGCTTTCTTGATGATGAGCAAGACACCATTTCGCGATAATAGAACCACCACGAGAAACAATGCCAGTCACACGCTTAGCCGTCATCGGAACGTAGCGAAGCAACAAGCCAGCATGAATAGTGAAGTAATCAACACCCTGCTCTGCTTGTTCAATCAAGGTATCGCGCATCACTTCCCAGTTAAGGTCTTCGGCAACGCCATTCACTTTTTCAAGCGCTTGATACATAGGAACCGTACCAATTGGTACTGGGCTATTACGTAGGATCCATTCGCGAGTCTCGTGAATATTACGACCAGTAGAAAGGTCCATCACGGTATCGCCACCCCAGCGAGTCGACCATACTAGCTTCTCAACTTCTTCTTCAATCGAAGAACTTACTGAAGAGTTACCGATATTGGCGTTCACTTTCACTAAGAAGTTTCGACCAATAATCATCGGTTCTGATTCTGGGTGGTTAATGTTTGAAGGGATAATAGCTCGACCTTCAGCAACCTCTTTACGTACGAATTCAGGGGTGATCTCTTTCGGTAGGTTTGCGCCAAAATTATGGCCAGGGTGTTGATGGTTAAGCTGCTCATCAGCGAACTTCTGACGTCCCATGTTCTCACGTATGGCAATGTACTCCATTTCAGGTGTGATAATACCCTGACGAGCATAGTGCAGCTGAGTAACACATTGGTTGTCTGTTGCGCGACGAATTCTAGGCAGGTTACCGTAGCGAAGGTCGTCTAGAGTTTCATCTTCTAAACGTTCTTTGGTGTAAACAGAGCTTACGTCATCTAACAGTTCCGTATCACCACGCTCTTCAATCCATTGCTCTCGCAACTTAGGAAGACCGCTATACAGGTCTATTTGATGTGTAGGGTCTGTGTAAACACCTGAGGTATCGTAAACTTGAATGGGTACATTAGGTTCGAATACAGGCTCTTTTTTGGTGCCACCGACAAGGCTATCTGCGAGTGATATTTCTCGCACAGGGACTTGGATATCTTCTCGAGATCCTTGGATGTAAGCTTTTTTTGAATTTGGATAGGGTTGTACGGATAAAGAATCAATGAAATTCTTCGCTTCCAGTCTTGCTTGTTTACGACTCGACATAGCATTTTTCCTTGGCTTTTAGCCATTATTTATTGGGATAAAAATGCTTGACGGATTAGATGCTACAAGAGGGATCACGGTAAGAAATACAGTTGTGATCTGGAGATAGATCTCTAGAAGGATTCTAGTTAGATATCTACTCTTGTTCCCTTCGCAGGTATTAGCCTGATCAGGTTCAACGGATCCCGAGTTAACGGTCTCAGCCATATGGCACTCCGACAAGTTCGATCGAGTATATAAAAACGGCTTGGATAAACCAAGCCGAGTTGTTAACAAATCGTAAGAAAGTTTTAAGACTTTATCAAAAGTTGGAAGCCGATCCATGCTGCTGAAATACTGAGAACCACGTTGAGCAACACATTAAGCCCCATCTTAAAGAAAGCGCCCTGCTGCATAAGAAGCACGTTATCCATCGAAAACGTAGAAAATGTCGTCAGGGCTCCAAGGAAACCAAGACCGATAATTTGTCTCCACGGCTCCGTCGCAACCATCTCATTTTCAAACGCGGCGATGAGCAATCCCATAATCAAAGAGCCAATTACGTTAACAGTCAGCGTACCGTAAGGAAAACCACGCCCTAACATCACAACGCATAACTCTGAAATCAAGTAACGTGAACAAGCACCAAACGCGCCACCGATGGCGATAAAACCTAGAATAGATAACTGACCCATGAATCCTCCCAAACAATAATCCCTATATTCTAGCTTTAACGCCGATAAAAGCGAGGGTAGAAACTAAGAATGCATGCGCAAATATTAAACGTTACAGGTGTCACTTAACTTCAATATATCCCATCAAACCCGTTTTCATGTGTTCTATAACATGACAATGATACATCCAGCGGCCAGGGTTGTCGGCTACAAATGCAGCTTTAGCTCGGCCATTTTTTCCAAGTAACACTGTATCAGTATGGAAAGGTTCTTCAACTTTCTTCCCATCAAGTTCCAATACAGTGAATGTATGGCCGTGAATGTGAATCGGGTGATGATATTGAGTGACGTTCTTAAGATCGAATATATAGGTTTTTCCCAGCTCTAAAGTCGCCAACGGTTCAGGGATATTATCTTTGCTCATCCCCTCCCATGCTCGTTTATTAGTTAGCCAAAACTTAGGCATAGATTTTCCATCTTTAGATACTGGAGAAACCGCCCCTTCCCATTCAAATAAAAAGTCGATTTCTTCTGCATTAGCCAAATCTAAATTGGGCACAGGATTAAGGGGTAAAGAAGGCAGAGAGCGATTTTCAACAAGGGTTGAATCTACAACCTCGAACTCACACAAAGAGAAAGGAAAGCGTCCTTTCATTTGAAGGACGCTAACTCGCCCACCGGCTTTGGGTGCTATCAGTCCAATATCCACTCGCATCCCTGGACCAATTTTATGTTGCGTCAGCTTATAAGGTGTTTTTACAGGGTTACCATCAATGGCAATCACCCATGCCTCAGCCCCTTCGACAGCTATAGGGTAAGTGATCGTATTGTCGACATTAGCGATACGTAGCCTGGTTGTTGCATGTTGTTTTAACTCATAGACAGGCTCATGTATTCCATTAACGCTACTCCACTCTCCTGGCGTACCCATACGAGCACTGAGTCGTGGGATCATTAGATCTTTCCATTGGCCTTTCTTATCTATATGCCAATGTTTAAGCATCAGTGCGTGCTCTTCATCAAACTGTACTGGAATGCTCTCGTCTACGATAATTAGACCAACCAAGCCCATACCAAGCTGCTTAACGCTGTTCATATGTGGGTGATACCAATTAAAGTAAAAAT
>NZ_JBFRVF010000037.1:0-61527 GCF_041475025.1 Vibrio sp. 10N.222.49.C12
GGTAACGCCACTGTCGCAGACGCTCTAATGGATCGGCTGGTACACAATAGTCATCGAATAGAACTAGGAGGTGAGTCGATGAGAAAACTGGCGCAATCCGATCACTTAGAGTAAAAATAGGAAGAGAGAAAAACGGCAGGATCAAGTGATCGGAATAAACCGAAACGAGCGATCGCAATCACCGAAATACGCACTAAATCTAGGGGGTGTATTAAGTTTGTCGCATTACAATAAATTAGGCAAAGATGATATCGTAAAAATGTTAGGAAAAGCTGCGCTGAATTGAAATGGGGCAGATCTGAGCCAGCTGGCACTTTTTGAGAAAAGTGCCACGAGTAAAACTTCAGGCCTATGAAACCTCTGGACAGAACCTTGCCAGTTACATTACTAAATTAGGATATAACGGATTAGTTGAAGTATAGGAAGTTAACGCCGCAAACAACAGCGCTTAGGTTTGGCGGTGTTTTTGCTGCCTTTTTTTAGCAAAAACAATGACAAGCCGTAATGCGTCTGATTGATTTGCCTTGTTATGTGTCAAGGGCAGCGAACAGCCCATCGCTGACTAGCGGACAAAACTCCTGAGGTAGTACCACAATTCGCCAGTTTATCGTCACATGCTTTCTCAAAAGGTTGAATCGTATCTGAATGATGGAAAAGTGCGCAATTGTATACAATGTTTCTAGTGTTCCCTGAAAATACGGTTTTTGACTCCGCGTAAGATGCTATACATTCAGGGTCATTTTCGCAAAGGTCCAAGCAGCTATTACTGGGGTTCCCTATATCGGCACCAAGCTCGTCCTCAAGAGCTATGACGGTTGCGCTAGCGACAAAGCCTCCTTCCAACTTCCAGTAATAAACCTGATCCAATTGATTTTTTTCGAGAGTCAACAGTCCGTTGTTCGGGGGGAAACCACAACTAAATGCAGTGTTTCCACTACCATCATCCAACATGAACGAAATCTGTCTGAAGTCTCCTGTTGCATTGGGGGTTATGTGCGTTACTGACGGGCAGCCTTGCGGATATTGGCCCAGGTTCGCTAATGCCTCGCATATGTGTTGATGATTCAAATCGACAGAAAGATTCTGACTAACGCTGGTTGCAGCAACAGAAGCGCAGTCATTCACATCCCATAAGCCATCAGCGTTTATGTCCTCATTGGCGTCATCCACCCGGTTTTCATTGGTATCCCAACAATTTATTCCATCTAAGCCTGTTGCGCCTTGTGGTCCAGTCGCTCCTATTGAGCCCTGTTCTCCAGTCGCTCCATCGATTGGACAGCCAGTTAACATCATGCTACCTAAGATCACCCCCCTAGTTTTATTAGTGTGTTTTGATAATTCATACTCATACTCCTTTCAATTAGCCCCAGATCTAAACTTAGTAAAGTTTCTACTAAACGTGGGGGATTCTGGTCACATAACGAGGCTGTAGAATTTCTCCTCGCCCGTCTCAATTCTGATCCTACCGCCATTTCATCATGATATGAACTTGAACGCACTAATTCCTTGTGATCTAATCTAAATTATTCGCCACGAGACACGGTTATGCCCAACTTCAAAACCGATTACTCGAACCAAAACATGTTCGTCCCTATCATCATCGATGAACAACTCATCCCCGGAACTATCGAGTATGCGATTTCTCACATTGTCGATAACCACCTCGACCTCTCGCCCTTTGATGTGCACTACCACAACGACAAAAACGGGGCGGCGGCTTACCCACCTTCCATCATGCTTAAGGTTATTTTTTACGCCTATTCCCTCGGCATGTTATCTAGCCGTAGCATAGAAAGGGCTTGCATCAACAACGTCACCTTCATGTGCTTATCGGGCGATGAACGACCGCACTTTACCACGATCGCGGCTTTCATCGCACAAATGAAGGACACCATCGAGCCACTGTTCACTCAGGTTCTCATGATATGCGATGAACAAGGCCTAATTGGCCGTAACATGTTTGCTATTGATGGCTGTAAAATTTCATCCAATGCCAGTAAGGAGTGGAGTGGCACACACGAAGAGCTTCGCCGTAAAAAAGAAAAACTACAGATAAGGCAAACGTACAGTCTAAGATTTTGAGTAGATATTCGCGCTGAGAAGGAATGGGGCAGAATTTTCTTAGCTCTTTCGCATCATAGTTTGTGATCACCAAGCGATTCTGTCGTATTTTGAATGAGTTCATAGGCGTTTTTTGCAAAATATGTTGGCCTCTATGGTTGCAATGCATGAAATATCTCCGATACTAAAACTTAGAAACTCTAAGTTTTAGGTGGCATGTGAATACAGACATTCAACTTTATTCTGACGAATCGCTTGAAAGCTTCTTGTTGCGTTTATCGCAAGAGCAAGGTTACGAGCGATTTTCTCATTTCGCCGAAGACATCTGGTTCGACACCATGGATCAGCATGAAGCGATGGCTGGTTCTTTCCCCTTAGAGCTCGAACGAGTTAATATCTACCACGCTCAAACCACAAGCCAAATGCGAGTGCGGGTTCTCATTCATCTTGAGAACCAACTAAAGCTCAATAACTTTGGTGTACTGCGCCTAGCGCTATCACATTCAAAAGCTCAATTCTCTCCGCAATACAAAGCTGTACATAGATTCGGGGTTGATTACCCTTATGCTTTTCTTCGCAAACGCTTCACGCCTATTTGCCCGCTGTGTATTGACGAAGCTCCCTACATTCGCCAGCAGTGGCAATTTATCTCTCACCAAGCTTGTGAACATCATGGCTGTAAGCTGATTCATCACTGCCCTGAGTGTAAGTCGAGGCTTGAATACCAAAGTACCGAGATTATTAGCCAATGTGAATGTGGTTTCGAACTCCGAAATTCGCCAGTAGAAGATGCGCCAGAGGTGGAGGTATTAGTTGCTCAATGGTTGTCAGGGAATGATTCAAAATCCTTGGGATTACTAAAAGGAGAAATGACGTTATCTGAGCGCTATGGCTTTTTACTTTGGTATGTAAATCGTTATGGCGATATCGATGACCTCAGTTTTGAGTCATTCATTGAATATTGTGGCTCTTGGCCAACGGCATTGTGGCAAGACCTCGATGCCTTGAAAGAGAAGGCAGAACTTGTGCGAGTAAAAGATTGGAAGAAGATGTTTTTCAATGAAGCTTTTGGTGCTCTGCTTAAAGATTGCCGTCAGTTACCCAGTCGGCAGTTGAGTCACAATATAGTGCTTGCACAGATGTTAGCTTACTTTACAAAGCTAATGGCAACAGTGCCCTCAAGCGGCAAAGGAAATATCGGTGATGTACTGCTCAGCCCCTTAGAAGCTTCTACATTGCTTTCTTGCACCACCGATGAAGTGTATCGGCTGTATGAGTTTGGTGAGATTAAAGCCGCGATCAGGCCGCGAATGCATACAAAGATAGCGAGTCATGAGTCGGCGTTTACTTTAAGAAGTGTCATCGAAACAAAGCTGACTCGAATGAGCTCTGAAAGTGATGGTTTAAGTGTATATCTACCTGAGTGGTAATTATGACGAAATTAAGTGGCTTATTAGCAATTGAAGACGAGGCAGTAAAGCAGTCTGCTTTAAAGAAGATGTTCATGCCCTATACGGAAGATGTCTGTGTTGATGGGTGTGAAAAAGAAGCGCTAACGATCTTACTCAATCTCAGTTCAAGCCATCAATCAGATAGATGCTTGGATTGGTTGGATATTGCCCGCGCTAAAAGGCATTTAAAAGCCGCAGAGAACCTAGAGGCATCCCTTGATGAGATCAAATGGTTCCACACTCATAATCTCAAGTTTCCAGACTGCCGAGTTAAAAATCAGCGGATAGTTGCACAGGCTCTTACGACAACCGAGTCGTTTATTTCAAGCTCAGTACTAGAGCAACGATTGGGATGGTCGCATAGCCCTGCGCAGTATCGTCATGTATTGTGGTTACTAAGCTCATTCAGTTGGCAATCAGAGCCTGTGTGTATTATTTCTCTAATTAAGCAAGAAAACTCAGTTTGGCTAGAGCTGCTTAAAGAGTTCGGATTGGAGGCTGAGTCACTTTCTCGATTACAACTTACGCTGGCAAAAGACCTTCCTGATAGCTCCTTTCCCAACAGTGTTAGTACTTACAGTAAGCAACTACAATTTCCATGGAATGGTGATTACGTTTCGGTCACACCTGTGGTTAGTCATACCACTCAATGTGAGTTAGAAATAAAAGCGAGAAGTCGTGAAAGTAAACTCAAATTTGTGTCTTCTTCACAGCCAAATCCACAAAATAATGGGAATCTGTGTGGCAGTTTAGGTGGGCATATGAAAGTCCTAAACTATCCGCTAGACGTTAAACCAGCGCAGGGTGGGACGTTACCTGAAAGTCGCAAAAAGAGTGGCCACTACTTTGATGACTATCAGGTAACTAACGCTAAAATCTGTCAGGTGTTAAAT
Source organism: Vibrio sp. 10N.222.49.C12 (assembly GCF_041475025.1). Classification (NCBI taxonomy): domain Bacteria; kingdom Pseudomonadati; phylum Pseudomonadota; class Gammaproteobacteria; order Vibrionales; family Vibrionaceae; genus Vibrio; species Vibrio sp. 10N.222.49.C12. The sequence goes on from NZ_JBFRVF010000037.1 coordinate 4,406, forward strand.
CATCTAATTGGTTCAGAGCCATCAAAAACACAGAAGCAAAGGGAGAGCGCTCGTAAGGTTAGAAGTAAGATATTGCGAAAGCAGATAGCCTTGTGGATGCTTCCATTAATTGAGTTAAGAGATATCGTTGATGCTGACCCCAACCAACAGCAATTGGAACATGATGACACTTTAGCTCAAGCCTTTTTGACCCAACCAGAATCGGATCTGGGCTCTTTAGCTAGTGAGTTTAACCGTTGCTTACATCTCGCGTTTCAGAATAACAAGTATGCCGCCAAGTTTGCCTATCATCCTAAGCTAATGCAGGTCGTCAAAGCCCAAATTGTATGGGTACTTGAACAACTTAGTAAACCAAATAGCAATGAAGATAAGGTAGCGGGTGAGCAGTATATCTATTTGTCATCAATGAGAGTGCAAGACGCGGTCGCAATGAGTAGCCCATATCTGTGTGGTGCTCCTTCTTTGGCGGCTATTTGGGGGTTCATGCACCATTACCAAAGAGAGTTTAATAAGCTAGTTAATTGTGATTCCCCGTTTGAGTTTTCGAGTTTCTCTTTTTATGTTCGAAGTGAGAACATTCAACCGACGGCCAAGCTTACCGAACCCAACTCAGTCGCTAAAGCACGAACGGTTTCTAACGCGAAGCGACCAACTATTCGTAGTGAACGATTGGCAGACCTAGAAATAGACCTAGTTATCAGAGTCCATAGTGACAGCCGAATTTCAGATTTTAAGTCCGCACTTAAAACGGCACTTCCCGTCGCTTTCGCCGGAGGGGCATTATACCAACCACAGCTCTCGACGCAGGTTGAGTGGCTTAAGACGTTTACCAGCAGGAGTGAGCTTTTCCATGTCATAAAAGGGTTACCAGCATACGGGCAATGGTTGTACCCAAGAGAAAATCAGCCGAGTGATTTTGATGAGCTAGAACGTTTAATTACTAAAGACGCTGATAACTTGCCAGTTTCCATCGGCTACCATTTGTTAGAACGTCCAACTAAACGGGGCAACTCAATCACCAGTTGTCACGCTTATGCAGAGAACGCGATAGGGCTTGCTCAGCGAGTCAACCCGATAGAAGTGCGTTTTAGTGGAAGAGATCACTTTTTAAACCACGCCTTTTGGTCGATAGAATGCAGTAGCGAAACTATTCTTATAAAAAATTATAGGGATTAATTGCTTATGGAACTTTGCACTCAGCTGAATTACGTTCGATCACTCTCTGCTGGCAAAGCATATTTCTACCATCTTTCTAAAAGTGGTGAGATGTGTCCCCTTGAAGTTGATAGAACTAGGTTGCGCGCACCAAAAGGGGGTTATGCAGAAGCCTATAAAGGGGGCAAGTTTGTAAAAAAGAATGTTGCTCCACAAGACTTAGCTTACTCCAATCCTCAGTTCATTGAAGAGTGTTACGTAAAGCCGGGTGTAGATGATATCTACTGTGCATTCCCCCTTCGAATTCGAGCAAATTCTCTAACCCCTGATATCTGTAGTGACGGTGAAGTACGCGGTAAACTTTCATTACTGGCTAAAACTTACAAAGAGCTCAATGGGTATCAGGAGCTAGCTCATCGATACGCAAAGAACATCCTGCTTGGCACTTGGCTTTGGAGAAACAGAGAGTGTCGACAATTGTCGATAGAAGTGACCACCAGTGATTCACAAACCTTGATTATAGAAAACGCAACAAGGCTTTCTTGGTATGGTCATTGGGACGAAGATTCAGCAGGATGTCTAGAAAAGCTCACAGCCTATTTGATGCGAGCCCTGTCTGACCCGACCGAATATTTCTATATGGATGTCAAAGCTAAAATTGGAGTTGGTTGGGGAGATGAGGTTTACCCAAGCCAAGAGTTTTTAGAGAGCCGAGAAGATGGTGTTCCTACTAAGCAGTTAGCTACTGTCGAACTATTGGACGGAAAAGAAACCGTTGCTTTTCATGGTCAGAAAATTGGTGCAGCGTTGCAATCGATTGACGATTGGTGGCATGAAGATGCAGATAAGCCATTAAGAGTGAATGAATACGGGGCAGACCGAGAATACGTGATAGCAAGGCGACATGTGTCCCATGGAAATGATTTTTACCAATTAGTCAGAAATACAGAGAATTGGATTGAGACAATGACAGCTTCTCAGACCATCCCAAATGACGTGCACTTTATTATGTCGGTCTTGATCAAGGGTGGTCTCTTCAATTGTTCCAAAGCGAAGTAAGGATGACTATGACGAAGCGTTACTACTTCTTAATACGTTACATACCTGCACAAGCCGACCATGAATTATTGGCAGGCCGGTGTATATTCCAAATGCACTTGTTTATGGTCAATAACCGACAAGCCATGAATAAAATAGGTGTGAGTTTTCCGGACTGGAACGAATCTACAGTTGGCCAAACCATTGCCTTTGTTGCTGAAGATAAAGAGATGATGATTGGACTCGCTTTTCAGCCCTATTTCTCTGTGATGGTAAATGAAGGTTTATTTGAGATCTCCAGTGTTTGTGAGGTGCCTGACATTGCGGTTGAGGTGAGGTTTACCCGTAATCAAACGATTGGGAAAAGTTTTCTGGGCTCCAAGAAACGTCGAATCAAACGTAGCATGGCGAGAGCCGATTTCTCTGGTGATGGACAATCATTACCAGCCACTAATGAAGAGCGAATCATCGATAGTTTTCATCGAATCCCAATCTCCAGCGGTTCATCTGGGGAAGATTATATTTTGTTTGTACAAAAGGAGCTTGTTAGTGAGCGCGATGCAGCAAACTTTAATAGTTATGGTTTAGCCACCAATCAAGAGAGAAAAGGCACGGTTCCAGAGTTACGTGTTTGACCCTTTTTTGACAGCCCGTTTTTAGAGATTTAAAAACAAGGACTTACAGAAGTAAGAAGAAAAAGGGTATTTTATGGATTTGCGATGTAAAACCCGTGGAATTAACAGCTTAGCGACTATAGTTAACAGTGTCCTGCCGCATAGGCAGCTAAGAAAATGTCGCGCACATAAGGTTGAAACCCGGTTAAGTGTCCTGCCGCATAGGCAGCTAAGAATAGGCCAGGAAGAAAGCAACCAGCCTGCTGAGCAAGCAGTTAAGAATCAAAACCATCATGTTTAGGCTTGATGGTTTTTTATTAGTTGGTCGATTTTATCCGAGGTGTTTTTTAACACGGAAGTTTCCAGAATCTTCATAGGTTGAATTAGCCAGGCTTATCATTTTACCAACATATCCCTATAATACTTTTGAGGTTGTAGTAAACAAGAGACACGGTATGAGTAAAATTATCAAGGCAGCTTTTGATGGCAGTGCTAATGATAGTATAAGCGATATCATTGCTAAAGTTATGGCACTTCGTCTGGAAGAATCAGAGTATAAAAATGACGAATTTTATCTATCAGATGAAAACTATGAATTAGCGAATATTATTATTGGTCAACTAGATGATCAAGCCCAAAAGCTAAGGGAGGCTTATCGCGAGATAGAACGATCAGCGCATGTTGAGAGCTACTTTGACAGCTTAACTATTGATGAGCTGCTTGTTGCTAATAGTTGTATCCGAGAGTTTGAAATGATTCTCAATGCAAAGTATTACACCATGAGTGGTTGCGTTATCGTTTCAGGGGCGTCAGTGATGCAAATAATGAAACAGATTCGTATGTCAGCAGCTAAGTTACGTAGAGTTATTGGTGATCTGATGTCTGTCGAGCGCCAACTTCGAGTTGCTTCAACGAACAAATATGACAGTAGCTTTGAGATGACTAGTGATAAAATCACAAAGCTCAAATTAGCAACAGAAGCAGCGATCACCAGTCATAGCTGAGGTAGGTTTTAGTTGGAAAGCCTCTATTAATTATAATTTACGGCTTGTTGTTAGCTTTTCTCATAGTAATGATCTTGTTTGGGGAGCACAAAAGGACTATCTGATCCGCCCCACTATCATTGGATATCAGTTAGGCCACTCCATACCTAAAGCTATCCGAGGTTTTATAATTTGGCACAAAACTAAACTCGATTTTGTCCACAAGCTTCTCTGGTTGAATTTTTACCCGTGGCACTTTCTAACTCGAAAGTGCCCCATTCCAATTCGGGATGCATGTCTGTCACACTTCAAGGCTAGCCATTTGGTCTACATTTTCTAACCAGTGCAGTGTCTAGTGAAGTGCGGGCTAACCAAATGGCTCTTTCCTTAGTTGTTCACTACCAGATCATTGGTTTGGGTCACCCGCAGCCCTATAGAGTCTCTAGTTTTACTAGATCACACTTTGTTATATATCTCTAAGCTCGCACCTTCAATGGAATAGCCTGACTCGACCCCTATGTCATCAGAAATTACTGTTTCTGTTTTCAAGGTTCCTGTGATGTAAACGATATCCCAAAGGTCTTTAGTTGGAGTCCCTTCTTCAAACTTGACGTAAATAATCTGGTTTGGAGGTGGTGGTGGAACGTGAATACACGCACCATAAAAGGGAACCAAAAGAAACTCAGAGATTGACTCTGAGTCCCCTTCTAATGGAATCACGAAACCCGGTATTTTGACGTTGCTGCCATTCAGTTCTGGACGAACACTTCCCACTAGAGCCTGCTGAGCAACATTCGCACTATGGTCAAGGGCAGCAAGGGTTTCATCGCTGACGCGTGCACGTTCGCTTTCTGGGATCAGATCAAGCCACTCAATTTCTACCGTATTTTCATCGCGCACTTGGTTTGCTGCAAAAGAGGCAGAGCTGAATGTCACCATGATCAAAGAAGCGATGAACAATATGTGTTTCATATATTAACCTTTGTATTGTACATAACCCTTGTGCTGCACAGATTTGCGCGTCGATGGAAATTGCCACCGGTTTAAGGGGGATTAAGCCGATGGCGAGGGACAAAGCGAGCTAGGGCTTATTTCACTTGGTACTTGCTGTTAGTACGGATGTAGATTGTTGCCTCAGAGTCCCCCGTGTTGGTGATGTTATGAGAGAACTTGCCCTCAGATTCCACGTAGCTTCCCGGGTTTAAAGTAAGATTGCTGCTTTGTTCTTTTGAGTTGTACTCAATCGAGCCTGCAATCACAACGGCGCGGAACTCACTTGCGTCCGTGGTGATTTTTCCTTCAAAGCCGGCAGGCAGTTTGATCATTGAACCACCCATGTCAGAAGTGCTACCCCAAACATACGTTGATTGAACACCGTCTACTTTGATATCGTGAAGATCACTGCTGTTTAGCCACACGATATTGTCTTTATGCAAGTTTAGAGGACGTTCGCCATTATCGAACTTCTCTTCAGATGGTTGAACTAGATATGGACCCGCATCAATCTCAAGGTAGATTAGGTTTGTTTCACCGTTTGCGGCAGTGGTGTGGTCTTCACCTGCTGGTTGCGTCCAGAACGAGCCTGTTGGCATCCACATCTTTTCTGATGTTGGATCGTCATTATGCATTTGACCTTCAATGACCACACCGCGGTACGTGATGTTATGAATGTGCGGTGGTGACTCAAAACCCTTGTTAAAGCGTACCAACATACCTGTTGCGGTATCCGTTGTACGGTCACCCCAAAGGTCCGCAGCTCCCGGGCTAAGTACGCCGCGCAAAGGGTTTAGATAACCCCACTCAATATCGTTTACCGCGACAACTTTTGAAGAACCTTCATCGGCAAAAGAAGGTGTAGTAAGTAGCGTTGCGGCTAGTGCTAATGTCGATGCTTTAAATAATGATTTCATAGTAATGTCTCTGCTGTATTTGCTTGAGATTAATAATATTCAAAATTATTCATTCGATAAACGGGCTAATCTTTAATACACTTTCCTTAAATCGTGGATAATAAAACTGACCATTCGAGTAGTGAAGAGTATAGTGATGAAAATTTCAGATTTACAGGTTTTGTTGAAAGTTGCTGAGCTTCAATCGATTACAGCCGCGGCGAATCAACTTGATATGAGCTCTTCTGCTGCAAGTGTGTCATTAAAACGGATAGAGCAAGAGTTAGGAGCCGAGTTATTTGTTCGAACGACGCGAAAGATGCGCATGACCCCAGAGGGTGAGCGGTATCTACCTTTGTGCCAACAAGCATTGGATTTGTTGCAACAAGGGCAGGTGTTGGTCAATGAAGAGCAGCAATCCATCAGTGGGGAAGTTCGTATCGCGGTGTCTTCTGAGATGGGGCGCAACCTGATGCGCGTTTTGCTTAATGATGTAATGGACAAGCATCAAGACCTGTCATTGAGGCTCCATGTGAGTGATAGCCGAACCGATTTTTACCGCGATGGGGTCGATGTGGCGTTACGAGCTATGACTAAAGGTGCCGCGCAAGAATCCAACTTGTATGGATTTAAGATCTGCGATATCCCTCATGTTCTATGCGCTTCTCCTGATTATATTGAAAATCATGGTCGACCTTTGGTTCCTGATGATTTATATCAACATAAAGCCTTGCTCTACAAACTGTACGAAGTCGTGCACGACGGTTGGGATCTTTATCATGGTGATCAAAAATACAGAATAAAAATGAACAGTGATCGAGCTGTGAATGATGGTGATATTGTTCGTCGGTGGTGTATTGATGGGGTGGGGATAGCGAAGAAATCCGCTATTGATGTCGGTGAAGATTTACTCGCGGGCCGATTAGAGAGGATATTAGTTAATAGCGATATACCACTGACCGAAATGTGGCTGATATTACCGAGTCGTCAGTTGATCTCTCCAGCGATTCGATTAATACGTGATGAGCTAAAAGTCAGGATTCACCAGCTTCGCGACAACTTGCTTGAGCAAGGGTTGATTGAAACTCGTGAATGGCCGTTGGATAACTAGCTATGGTCGCCAATAATTGTTCTAGAGACAAGCTAAACCAGCGTTTGCCATACTTCAGTTAATTCGTCTTTCCCTAATTTAGCAAAAGTGCTAACTCAGAAATGTCCGTGCGACCTGAAGTCGTATGAAGCGTTGTTCACCACGAAGAGTGAACCATCTGTACCACCAGATGCCCCTAAGAGCCTGAATAAAGCAGCGGCTCTGACAATGTAACGAAGCTTGGTCGTTAAACTGAGCGGGAACGGAATCGTGAGAGGACGTTTCTCCTGACAACCACAAGTTGGGTGAGTGCTAGGGGGGCAATATGATGAATGTAATGTGAATCCATTTAAGGCGCGTTATATGATGAAGCAGCGGAAGTGGTTAATACGCTGTAGCCAAAAGGCAACGAGAGTCGGAAAGAGATTGGACATTACTCTTTCGTGGTCATTGCACTCTCCGCACCATTGTGGGCATCTAAGTTGACATTTTACGCGACATACGGAACAGGGTAAGCCTGTATATCTCCCTATGGGAAAGCAGCCTGTGAAGGTTGCCGATAGGTATGCAGGTAAAGGAGGTTAGAAAAAGCGAATGCTACTTTGTAATGAAGTAGATACAGGTTTATATCTGGCGCGAAAGCGAGCTGACTTCTAACTGGTCTCCCGTTGCGAGATAGCTTGAAGAACTTTATTAAAGAAGAAAAGCAAATGATGATTTCGAATGAAATTAGTGCGTCTTCTGACAACGAACCGTGGTTTCTTATTCATCAAGTGGTCATTGGGTCAGTTTTAAAGCTTTGAGTGTGTATCGCAAAGGTAATTTTGTTACTGGGTGCTTAACGGTGCCTTTGTGGAGGCTTGAGCCGTATGCAGTGAAAGTTGCACGTACGGTTCTGAGGAGGGAGGCACCTGGTAACAGGTGCCGCCTATCCGACAGAAGCTTCTTAGCGCATTAACTCATCTCTTGTGATCACCAAGCGATTCTGTCTAGAGGATTAATTGGAGCGTAGTAAATTTACTACGTTGAATCTTAGTCGTTGTTCAAATTTGCAGACTTTCGATGCAATGTTATGCGAACTTATGTTGCAAATTGTACTTTAACTCTTTGATAATTGGTTTGCGTTATGAAGACTTATGTTGCAAGCATCACCTTAAAAAAGCCGCTCTTTATGAGCGGCTTTTTGCTATCTGATGCTTTCTAAAGTGAACACAGTTCGCAATTAGTTTAGTCCACACTGCATACCAAACTATTCGTAAATGCTGTATGAAAAATACTTACTTGCGATTTTTTGATGCTGGCCATTGTCGATCAAGCGCTGGATACCGTCATCAATAAGATCTTTGAGTTCATTATCTTGTTTTCGTACCGCGACACCAATACCACGCCCGAACCATTTTTCTTCTGTAAATTTAGGACCCGTAAAGTGGTAGTCCTTACCTTGCTCCGTTTCAAGAAAGCCCGTATTGAGTCCCATAGAACCACCAAACACGCTATCTAGGCGCCCGTTGAGTAAATCGGTAAAGGCTTCGTCGAATGATCCATAACGCTTGATATCTACATTTGGGTAGATCTCGGAAAGGTATTTGTCACCAATGGTAGCGCGCTGAACTCCAATTGTTAGTTCATTTAAGCTGCCGTCATCCATATTGATTTCACGCCCTTTTTCCATGACAAAACGAGTGGGAACTTTAGCGTAAGGCATCGTGAAGTTAACTTTCTTTTCACGTTCTTCGGTAATTGTCATAGCCGCTATAATTGCATCGTTTTTACGGCTTAAAAGCGAAGGGATAATCCCGTCCCAGTCAGTTTTTGAGATGATACATTTTACTTCTAATTCGACACACAAGGCGTTGGCTAAATCGACTTCAAACCCCTCTAATTCACCATCTTGCGTTGTCCAGCTGAATGGTGGGTATGCTCCTTCCACCGTAAATCGGATTTGCTTCCAATCTTTTGCGTAAGTAAATACTGAGAAAACACTGACGAATACAACAAATATCCACTTCATTTTTATTTCCTTATAGTTTTAATGGATAAGTTGGTTAATCAAATGTTAAAGAATATCAATGTTAATGCATATCATTGTGAGCAAAGGCATTAGATAACTTCTGGAACTCTTGCTTCCCAAACTAACTACACGACTTTTTCGTATCTAAATTTCTATTTATATCTTTCATAAACAGTAGCTTGCTGTACTTCTCGCAAGATCTTTAAGATACTCACCTTTGATTTATGTTGCATCTGAAACAAAAATCAATACAATGAGCGCATTATTTTGTTGTAGGTGAAACATTATGGCTAATAAAGCATATCAATGGATGCTCTATCTAACACTTGGCACCAGTGCCTTGTTTGCTCTTTTCTTGGTGGCAAGTGACAACCTTGCGCCGTTCACAACTCAAGCTCAATTGCACATTCCAACCAGCCGTATTGCTGCAGAAGTGTCGGCGCCAGTGGTGGAGTTGGCTGTTAAGAATGGTCAGGATGTAAAAAAAGGGGAACTGCTAGTTCGCTTAGATCCAACTCGTTTTGAATTGGCGTTAACTCAGGCTGAAGCGGCTTTGGTTGAAGCAGAGCAAAGCTATGAAGCAAACAAGCAGCACTTGCATGGCGCGGAAGCGACGTTACGTCAGCGCCAACACGAAGCTCTGAATGCCGAGAGAAAATTGAAGCGTAACCAGCAATTGATTTCGAGAAAACTTGTTAGCCAAGAAACGCTAGACGATAGCCGATCGGACACGATTGTAAGACAGCAAGCCGTCGAAGCTGCGCAAGCCGATATTGAGCAGATAAAAGCTGAGCTTGAGAAAAGCAGCGACAACGGTGCTTTGGCTGTTGCTCGAACTCGCGTTGAACTGGCGCAATTGGATTTGGACAAAACGACAATCGTCGCGCCTGTTGATGGCGTAATCAGCAATCTCAACCTTAACTCAGGAACCTATGTTGGCGCTGGCAGCCCCGTTTTGTTTTTGGTTGATCGCCAGCATGCTTGGATTAACGCAGACTTCAACGAAAAGGGCAGTGCAAATCTGACTGCGGGAACAACCGTTCGTTTGGTGTTTGATGCAATGCCTGGTGAGGTGTTTGAGGGAAATATTCAAGGTCGTGAACTGGCTATCTATGATGCGAGCAGCGACAACAGCGGCCTCGCGAAAGTCGTGAATGATGATCGCTGGATTCGAGACCAACAAAAAGTGCGTACACAAGTAACGTTGCCGTCACTTGATCACTCATTGTTCTCAGGCTCTAAAGTGAGCGTGATGGTGGTGCCTGAAGCGACGTTTTGGGATGTGATCGGAAGTGCATGGATGGAAGTGCTAGCTCGCATTCGTTACCTAGTTTAACTGTGCTCTTCAATCATCGACTAACTGACTACCCACTGACGAAATAACGATTTACGACCTAAGAGGCAGATTATGAATAACGAAGTTCGAGGCCCGATTAACTGGTCTGAAGTAGCTTGGATCAGCGCTATCGTGTCTTTGGGTATGTTGGCTCAACTTTGGCTACAGCTAGGTGTTGCGGCGTACCTCGCTCTTTATCCGGTAATGGCGGCGACCAAGATTAACGACTACTCAGTGAGAGGTATGCTCAAAGCGTTTCTCCCTATCTTGGGTGTCGCTTGTGTGGCTCTGCTTGTCGATCAGTTATTTGCCTCACACCCGGCAGTGGTTTGGGGGATCAGTTTATGGGTATTTGATTTAGCAAGAAGGTGGGCCGACACGCCTGCCAAACTTGGGAAAATCTACATCCCATTGCTCAATTGGTTTTTGGTGATTGTGTTTGCACAACATGGCCCAATGCCGATGACGGACTGGGTTCGCGATATAGCAGTGAGCATGGTGACGACCATGGTTGTGGTGAGATTTGTGATGCTGTTCTTAAAGCCGCCCAAAGCGATGTCGCCGCTGCCAATGCAAAGTGTTCCTGTGACGTACCAGCAGCGAGTGATATATGTGGTCATGCTTGGAGTTGGTTTAGCATTTTTGATGATGGTCGATTTGATTGCCGCGACGTTCTGTATGATGCCTGTGATTATTGCGGCTGCGCAAAGTGAACGCATGAACTATCAAATGGTGGTGAAAAACTGTTTACAAGCCCACGTTGGTGGTTGTGCATTGGCGTTGGTCTTCGTAACCTTGTTAGCGGGGCAACACTCCTATAATTGGGTGTATATCATTGGACTAACAAGCTTGGTGACCATGATAGCAATTTGGATCAGCGGCAGTCGTGGTGGCGTGCGAGGTATGCATACTGAAGCGATGTTAGGAACTATGCTACCATTGCAACTCTATGTTTCAGCAACCGATCTTGGTTTGCAAGATACCTACTTTCGTGCAGAGTTAATGTCCATCGTGTTGGTATTATTAGTGGTCTGCCAAGGAATTATATATGGAAAATCAACCAGCATTATCCATCACCGGAATTGATGCACTCGACAGCAATCCTATGTTCTTAATGGGCTTTGCTTACAAACAGTTTCGAGCTCAAGTCACCGCTGAGATGGGCACCACTTCGGGCATTTCTCTAGAGATGTTTGGTGCGCTTCGAGTGTTAGATAAGCATGGCAAAATCACTCAGCAAGAGTTAACCAATTACTTGCTTCGAAATCGCTCTGTGACCAAGCGTTTGGTTGATAACGCGATTAAGCTGAACCTTATTGAGGCCAGCAAGAGTGAAACGAACAAAAAGGTAAAACTTCTTTCTTTAACGGAAGAGGGCAAGAAGCTTGCCGAATATTGTGAGCCTATGGTCGATAGTATCAGCGAGCAGTTTCAGAGTGCGTTGAGTGAAGACGAATCCAAGCAGTTACAGACCTTGTTGGCTAAGCTTGTAAAAACAGACCAATTCGTCGACTGATTATGCGATCGAAGGTGTGGGTCTAATAACAATCGAATAAAGAGTAAGTGACATGACATACAAAATATTAGCGATGCTAATGATTAAGCTGTTGTTTACGTTTCGTGGCAGTAAACCTACGTCTAAAATCCCCGCCTCTGACTTTGATGCCGAACGCTTCGCTGGTACATGGTATTCCGCTTGTTTTATCCCGCATCCATTGCAATCAAAGCTCGGTTCTTTGTCGTTTAGCTTTTTATTTGAATCTGACGGTAATCTTAAGCTGACAACTCGAGGCTACAACGCGAAAAAGAATGAGTGGAAGACCAAAGAACAAGCCGCAACATTTAAGGGCTCTCAAACCGAAGCGTGGTTTTCAGTCGAAGCGAATAGCCCTTATGAGAAGCAGAGAAAGGTAATTTTCTTGAATGAAGATTACACTCAGGCTTTGTTGGTGGGTCCTACCAAAAATACCTTACAGATCTTGTATCGCACTGCAGAGTTCACCAAACAAGACTTAGACTCGCTGATTGAACGGGCGCAGAGCATGGGTTTTAAAACCAGTAAGCTAGTTCGTGTGTCACAACATATCAATGATGTGCCTGAACAATAAAGTAAGTTCGGCTAGTCCTGACTAGGTAGCTCGGCTAACAAGCAAACAACATTGCTAACCCGTTCTAATTCGCTGGCAGCACAACAGCCGACGCATCTTCCTCTGAATCTTCTTTGTCTTCTACTTGGTCAGTTACCCAATCAATTGTCTTTGTTAGATAAAGCTTGTTGGTTTCGGTATCGCACCAACTCTTGGATAATCCTCTTCGATTGAATTCACTGCCAATTGCTGCGAGTGTCTGGTTACTTGAGCGCCCGTAATACAAGGTGTCGCACAGTTGCAGGTTCGACATCGATTGTGGGTATGTGTTAACCGACGAGGAGTTCATGCTCAGTGCTTTTGATTGGTTATGAGTACATCCTGTTAGGCTCAGGAAAAAGAAAAGGATTAGCGTATTTTTCATGGTGTATCAGGTCTATTGCCGATGATTTGAAGACAGTATTGGCGTGTATGATTAGATTATTGTCAATTTTTTGCCAACTAGTTATAGACCAAGACTTTCCTCCCAGTTAGAAAACGTTATTAAGCCAACGACAAAAACGGTATTAACAAACAAAAGCGCAATTTTGTACAAAAGCTGAAAGAGACTATAGAGTAGACTGATAAGTCGCTCGATAATCAACAGGCTTGGGAATTGTTATGGAGAACAAGAAACGCTCTAAAGAGAAGGCCGAATATAAGATAACCGAAGAGCTCGGCGGCCTTGAAATTCTTAATGCTGAATACGAAAAGCAGAACTTCTCGCGCCACAGCCACGAAGGTTACACGCTGGGAGTCATCGAGCAGGGCGCTCAGCGTTTCTATCGAACGGGCGGGCATCATATAGCACCACAAGATGCGATCATTCTGGTCAATGCCGACGAAGTTCATAGCGGTCACTCTGCCACTGAAGGTGGTTGGGCATATCGAGCCATGTATCCTCTCCCAGAGCAACTTGCCAAGATCACTCAAGAGCTTAACCTACCGAACTACGGCGCGCCTTACTTCCCAAGAGCGGTTGTTGAAGACCCTGAACTCGCCAATCAATTGAGATTAGTCTTTAACACGATTGATGAATCTGACAATCGCTTGTTAAGAGAAACCTTGATGTACGGGATGTTGGTTAAACTGATTAGCCGACACGGAAAATCGCCGCTTAACCCTCAACTCGATGGGAAAACTCAGCGTCAGCTCGTTCTGGTTAAAGAGTTCTTAGATGATTTTCCACAAGCCGATGTTTCCCTGGACGAACTATCTAAATTAGCGGCATTGAGCCCGTTTCACTTAGTGCGTTCTTTTCAAAAAGAGTTTGGTCTTCCGCCACATGCGTATCAAATCCAATCTCGGTTAAGGCTTTCGCGTAAGTTATTGAAACAGGGACATACCATTTCTGATACCGCGCAAGAGTGTGGTTTTCATGATCAAAGCCATTTTCATCGACACTTCAAAAAGGCCAATGGATACACGCCGGGGCAATACATCAAAATGCTCTAAACTTGCGTGGCTAAGGCATGGCTAACTTGTGTTAAGTGCGGTTAAGTGCTGTTAAGTGTGGCAAACAGAGGGGCATGAAATCGAGCAAGTTTGTACAATCGAACCGACTCAACTCCTCTTACATTGAATAGCCAATGTGAAGAGAGAAAAGAACTATATGGATAGTGAAACAATGGATAGACGAACGCAGTTATGGAAGGGCGTTTTAGCGGGAATGCCCTTGAGCATTGCGGTAATCCCTTGGGGAATTCTAGCTGGCTCATATGCGATAGATGCTGGATTGAATCAGCTTCAAGCGCAAGCGATGTCGGCTATTCTATTTGCTGGCTCTGCACAACTTGTCGCTGCAGGTATGTTTAAAGCGGGTATTGGTTTAGGCACCATGTTGTTGACTACCTTATTCATCACGTCTAGACACTTTCTGTATAGCGTATCGATGCGTGACAAAATCAGCCATCTTCCTGCGCGTTGGCGTCTATTACTCGGATTTTGGCTCACCGATGAGCTGTTCGCGATTTGTAGTGGGCAGTCTCAGAAAGAATTTAATCGCTGGTATGCTGCGGGTGTAGGCGGCGGTTTTTATCTCGTTTGGAATATTGCGAGCTTTGTCGGCATTGTCGCGGGAAGCCAAATTCCTTCACTCAATGAAATTGGGCTCGATTTCGCGGTCGCAGCAACCTTTATCGCCTTGGTGTTCCCATTAATCCGAACTCTACCCGTCGTAGTGTGTGTGGTGGTTTCATTGGTCACTTCGGTTGCCATGTCGGTTAACAATATTGAGGGCGGGCTAATGATTGCAGCGATTGCCGGTATGTTAGCGGGCTTTATCAGCGAATCGTTCCAAGAGCGAAACAACGGTAACAAGACAATCGTGGAGGGGAAATAGAGATGATTTGGTTAACGATATTCCTCATGACTGCGATTGTTTTCTTTAGTCGGTATCTGTTTCTTGAGCCTGCAATCCCGCTTCGACTCAATCAAACCGCAAGGCGCCTATTGCGCTATTCAAGCCCAGCGGTGCTGACTGCGATTTGGGGGCCAATTGTATTTGCTCCTGAACAAACATTTTGGCCAAGCTTTGAAAACCCATACTTGATAGGCGCGCTGGTCACAGGTCTGTTGATTTGGAAAACAGGCAATGTGCTACTTACTATCGGCGTCAGCATGGCGGTGTTTTTGTTCTATAACCTTGTTGCGGTTGATTACCTTTTCTCGTGAGCTTCAACTTCAATGTCAACTTAGGCTTTGTGTTTCTCCTATTATTTAAGGGCTGTATAAATATGATTACTTGTTATGTTCGATATGTGATTGATCCTAAAAAGGTAAATGAGTTCGAGACATACGCAAAAATGTGGATTCCTCTGGTTGCTAAATTCGGGGGCCAACACAATGGTTATTTCTTACCGTCGGAAGGGGCGAACAATATTGCCTTGGCGCTGTTTACCTTTGAAAGTTTGGCTGCCTATGAAGAGTATCGGATTAAATCGTTGAACGATGCTGAGTGTATTAAAGCGTTTGAATTTGCAGACGAAGTTGATTGCATCGTGAGTTATGAACGCAGCTTTTTTAGACCTGTTTTAGAGTGATAGACCTTGCAACGTATAGCGTGGTGGCATCTAATGTACTGATTCACTGTTTGTGTGTTTAGGTTTTGGTAAGGAGTTAGTTTGGCTAAGAAATATTATGTGGTTTGGAAAGGTCGCACACCGGGTATTTTTACCACTTGGAACGAGTGTAAATCCCAAGTCGATGGTTTCGCTGGTGCGAGATATAAATCGTTTCCAACACTAGACGAGGCTGAGTCTGCTTTCGGTGGTAAAACGTCGTCTGCGTCAGGTTCTACTGCGACAAAGCCAAGCTCTGCGGGTAAGTCGACGAAAGCTAAGGTGCCGCCTCTTTCGGAGCAGCAAATCACAGATATGCCTTTTGATATCAAGATCTTTACCGATGGTGCGTGTGAACCAAACCCTGGTGAAGCAGGGACGGGGTTAGCGGTATACCAAAACAACCAATTAACCGAATTGTGGTATGGCTTGTATCAACCTGTTGGTACCAATAATACCGCTGAGTTGCATGGCCTTAAACAGGCGTTTTTGCTCGCAAAAGAGAAGCTAAACGCGGGTCTGTCTGTAGCGATCTATTGTGACTCTAAGTACTCGATAGATTGTATTACTAAGTGGGCAACGGGTTGGGAGAAAAAGGGCTGGACTAAGTCGGGCGGCGAGATCAAAAACCTCGATATTATTAAGCCTGCGTATGCGCTCTACCAAGAGCTGGCTTCAAAAATTACCATCTACCATGTGAACGGACACGTTGGTATTGAAGGTAACGAATTGGCCGATAGAATGTCGATTGTGGCTATTTCATCGAAAGAGCAGGAGCTAGCTCAATATCGTGACATCGAAGATCTTGAGTCTATTTTGGCGCTTCGAGCCGGCTAGCTAGGCTTCTTAATGAAAAGCTAATAAAAGTTACTGAAAGCCTAAGGCGCCACCAATGGGCAGTGCTAAGACGAGCGTTACATTTCAAATTGATGTAGCGCTCTTTTGTTTTTGTGGTGCTCCGTTTTCTTATGGTGCATAGTCGTTCTTGTGAGACGCAGCAGCCCTTGCGATGCTTACTGCCTGAGTTCATCCTTATTGAGCAGGGTTCTCTATCCAACGAGATAATTGCTGAGCTTGTTTGATCGAATTAAAACTGTCTTTCACTCTCTCACGTGCCTTTAAACCCATCGATGCTTTATCGTTGCTGCTTAGCTGCGCGAAACGCTCAATCGCTTCTCTTAATTCTTCCACGTTTTTTTCGCTAACCACAAAGCCTGTCTCTGGTGAGACGATCTCTTTGCATCCCATGATGTTGGTGGTAATGACTGGTGTTCCCACAGCCATCGCTTCTTTTAAAACCAGAGGCCCTGTATCCACACATCCGGTTTCGGAAAAACAGAAGGGCGCGATTAGGCTGTCATAGTTCGATAGTTTTTCTTTTACCCATTCGTGAGGTTTCGCTCCAAGAAAGGTCACGTTTCGAGTGAGCCCTTGCTCTTTGACCTGTAACTTTAATTGTTGCTCTAAATCGCCAGTACCGATGATATCGAGATGAATGTCGAGAGGTTCGGCAATCGGCGCCAATGCATCAATAAGATGGTGGATACCTTTTTGCTCCACTAATCGGCCAAGGAAAATAAAGCGAAGTTGCTTCGTTTCGGTTTTTGGGTTGAGTTGGAACTGTTTGGTATTAACTCCGCAATGCAGGAGCTTAATGTTTCCTTTCGCCATGGTATTGAAGTCAGCAAGCATGTCTTTACACACTGCAACCACAAAATCACTCGATGAGATTTTATGTTCAATGTCATAAGCGAACTCGTAAACATCATGACCATGAGCAACGAACGAGCAGGTGATATTCAGCAGTTTTGCCGCGACGATGGCGTGTGCTGTAGTGTGCTGACAAAAATGCGCATGAACGTGTTCGACGTCGCTTTCCGCAAGTTGTAGCGCTAATTTAAAACCATAAGCGAACAGTGACTTTTTGGGCATACTGGTTTGCTTAGAAATAAATGAGACAGCCTTGATGAACCCTATCCAGTTAATGCTGGCGACTTTACCCATCCGAACATTTTTACCTATTTCGACAATGTCGTAGTCGAACTGTTTTTCGCTGTTTTCAATTTTGAACGTCATTACACAAACATCGTGCCCACACGCTTTCACAGAGTCGACTTCTGTTTGAATGAAGGTCTCACTGAGTACTGGGTAGGTTGGCGCCACAAATGCTACTTTCTTCATTCCTTACTCCTCAAATCCATATGACTAAAGCTATCAAGCCAAGGTAATAACCAATAAAGCAAGATACGAACCAAGATCGAATCGTAGCTTTGGAGGGCTTTCGATGGTTTTCCAAAGGTTATCCCCCCAGAAGTCGCTCATTTTCTCAAATTGATAATCAAATTGGAGTTTTGACGCTTATGTCTGATCACCCTGTTCGTCATTTTGAGAGTGTCTGCGTAGGCGACTGATCTAAAAGTGATTTCATAGCAATACACTCTCGGCATAGAACCTGCAACGTCAGCCATATAACGTATAATTCTGAGGGCGTCATTATGGCTAAAGTAAGTGTTGTTATCCCTACCTACAACTGTTTGGATTACCTGCCGAAGGCAATTGGCAGTGTACTCAAGCAGACTCATCAAGATGTTGAGCTGATTGTCATTGACGATAACAGTAACGATGGAACGTCGACGTATCTTGCTTCTATAGACGATGAACGCATTATTACGTTGTCCACATTGGGTGTTGGTGCGCCTCAAGCGAGAAACCTAGGGATTGAAAAGGCGACCGGTGAATACATCGCTTTTTTAGACGCAGACGATTTCTGGTTTCCTGAAAAAATTGAGCGCCAACTCGAATTTCATCAACGTTACCCTGATCTCGCGATGAGCTTTACTAACTACGAGCATCTTACTGAAGATTACCAAGTAATAGTCGACTGCTTTAGTTACTGGTCGCAGTTTCAAGATCAAGATGAGCTGTTCATCAATATCGAGAACCCGTTGGAGTTCATCATAGAAAATAACGTGATTGGAACATCAACGGTCATGGTGAAAGCGGATGTGTTTTCTCAAACAGACAGTTTCAATGCTGACATCAAGTATGGGGAAGATTGGGAACTGTGGCTTCGAATGAGTGAAAACCATCAGATCGGTGTGTTGAACTCGGTGCAGGTTGGCTACTTGATGAGAGCGAGCTCTGTTACCCAAACTGAAAGTCTTAAATTGAGAAATTTGCAGTCTATAGAGACTATTCTTCAACATTACCAAAATGACAGTCAACGATGGAATCTACCCACTTCTAGCTTCAAAATCGCAAAGGCGAGAATACTGGAAGGTTATGCTGACTATTATCGAGGTTTACAACAGAATAGACAGGCTATTGCCTACAGTTTCCGTTCTTTGGTCATGTCACCTCAAAAACGCACATTGCGACACCTAATTGGAGACTGTAAAAGTTTCCTAAAGCCAGCTTGGTAAGGAAAAGGTGACGACTATGGGTTCTTTAAAGCAGTCGGTTTACTACGCCATCGGTATATTAATGATGAAAGGGATTTCATTGGTGATGATCCCGTACATTACGCACAATATGACGTTGGCAGAGTATGGTTCCTTAGAAGCCATTGTCTTGCTGGCAGACATTGGGACGATATTGTTCAGCTTCGGTATTGTCGATGCCATGTATCGTTATGTGGGTGTCGCCGAAGGTGATGAAAAGCAAAAGCTCGTCTCGAACTGCTTCACATTGAGCGTGCTGGTGTGCGTGCTTGGGGGCGCCTTGATTGCCCTCAGTATGCCGTTGTTAATCTTAATGTTGCCAGTTGAATTCCAGCCTTACCAGATACTGCTTCTGCTTATTCCTACCATGCTCGATGGGGCGATTTCTATCCCGCTAACGCTGATGCGTATGAACGCGATGGCGAAACGTTTTTGCATGCTCAATGTGTTGAAAGCCGGTGTTCAAGCCATCATGACTTTTGTTTTGCTTGAGGCTGGATACGGTATAGATGGCGTGTTGATTTCAGCTGCGGTATCCAGTGTGTTGCTAATGGTTTGTTTAGTGCGTTATCAATGGCAAGAGATGGGATCTTTTGGTTGCTTCAAATACTCGGCGAAGATCTTAAAATTCGGACTGCCCGTTCTGGTTGGCGGTGCATCAATGTATATGATCATGGGGCTCGACCGCTGGGTAATGGCAAGCTTCGTCGGTGTCGAAGAACTCGCGATTTATGCGGTTAGCGGAAAGTTCGCGTTGATTCTTGGTTTGCTTCTGCAGCCTTATGCTCTGTGGTGGTTTCCAAACCGAGTGGCCATGTTGCAACAACCTGATGGTAAGAAAGAGTGTGCGGACAGAGCGCTAGTCGGTGTTAATCTGGCCATTGTATTCGGTTGTTTGATGATCCTTACTGTACCTGGTTTTATTACTTTGATTTTGCCAAGCAGTTATCAATATGCAGGCACGATTGTCGTGGCACTCTTGGCGATTGGTGTGATTAAGAACGCTGGGGATTACCTTAACCTTGGCTGTTTCAGCGGTCACTCAAGCCAATCGCAAATGTGGATACAAGGCGGGTGTGCGATTCTAGCTGCGATTGGTTATTTTGTTGTGACACCGATTTATGGAGTGTGGGGCGTTGTGGTGGTGCTTTGTGGCACTTATGCCGTGAGACTGTCACTGCTCTATATCGTGAGCCAAAAAATGGAGTACTTGCCTTACGAGCATCGTAAATGGATGACAGCGCTGAGTATCGCCATACTTGCCATCATTAGTGATCGAGTTCTTGCCTTGGTGCTGGTTGATGTTCATGATTTTGTTTTAGGCAGTTTTGTGGCGATAGTGACGTTAGTGGCCTTCATTCGATACTCTGTTATCCCAGTTCCACAGGCGCTGCTTGATAAGTTTACGTTAGGCAAGCATTCACATGTGAGTTGAATTCATGTCATCCAAGCTTTGGGCTTTCTAATCGGCATTCTTAGATATCATAATTCCTGTCAATAAAACACTGTTCATAATACTTCTGATTAGATAGTATTTATAAATTCAGTGAATATTAACGATGGAAAGATATATGAATAAGTGGATGCTGCTCCTTTCTCTGTTTTCAGCTGCCTCATACAGCGCCTCTGAGTTTTCAAGTGAGGGTATTACTGCTCCCGACTTCAATTCACCGGATTTCAAGCCGCCTGAAGTTTCCCAACAGGAGCAACACAATATCGTTTGTGAAAGTGTCGTTTGTAATTCAATCTCGCGATCGCAGCCAGTTCCTGAATTGGGCGAAGTACCGGATAGAGAGCCGAATAAAACATTAGAAACGATAGCGAGTGCGATTTTCATCGCGGGCGAAATTGGTATTGCAGAGAATTTGATTGAACCAGACGAAGAGCATTATATTGTAGAGTAATGGTTAATTAAAATGGCGGCATGTGAAGCGGTAAATACAGAGCTTTCTGCATTCGTTCATTGATTAAATATTTACGAAGTTTTTAACAAGGACGAAAAATGGAAATCTGGAAGTTAATGCTATTCATCCCCGCTTGTTTTGCGCTCAACATGACTCCGGGCCCAAACAATTTGTTATCAATGAACAACGCCCGTTGTTACGGATTTCAGGCCGCCTTTGTCGCAGGCCTAGGAAGAATCCTCGCTTTTTCTGGCATGATTGCTTTGGCTGAATCTGGCTTAGCGGTTGTGCTTTATACTTCTGAAACGCTGTTTTTCCTGATCAAACTATTTGGCGCGATGTATCTGTTGTGGATCGCGTTCAACCTATGGCGCTCACACGCCAGTCCGGTCGTGGATATCGAACGAAATAAGAATTGGTTTGGTCTGTTTAAACAAGAATTTGCACTCGCTGCTGGCAATCCAAAAGCGATACTCATTTTCACTGCATTCCTTCCTCAATTTGTCGATGTTTCAGCGAACGTAAATACTCAATTCTTTGTTTTAGGTAGCACCTTTCTAGTGTTAGAAATGCTCGCGATATCGATCTACGCGGCATTTGGCTTATACCTCAGAAACTGGTTCTCTAAGCCACAAATGGCAAAACGTTTCAACAAAGCGTGCTCGGTTTTTCTTGCGTTATCTGGCGCAAATTTGTTGGTTATTCGACAGTAAAACATAAGTAACCTAATCTACTCCTCAGGCGTTAGTTAAGTGGCATCTTCGTTAAGGTAGTTCGTAAGCCTTTAGGCTGTTGATATATTATTAATAGCACCTTTGAGTTTGCATGTTTAAACTTGAGGTTCGGTTTAAATGAGGTCTATCTATGAATGTTGTTTGTGCGGAAAAACAAGAACTGGCTGATATCTACCAGCTTGAACATGCTTTGTTTGGCGCTCACGCCTATCCGCTGTTTTTCTTTCGTCAGGCCTTTGATTGCTGGGGAAAAGGTTTATTGGTTGCTAAGCAAGACTCAAAGATTGCTGGCTATGCCTTAACGACAACCACAGACAAGCAGAATGAGTTTTGGGTCCTCTCATTGGCTGTAGACCAGAATTATCGTGGCATGGGAGTTGGCCGGAAACTGATGCAACAGGCGGTTGAGCAGTTGCCTCGAGATGCTAGGCTTTTGCTCACTGTAGACCCAAATAACACATCGGCTCGTGCGCTTTATGCATCGATGGGGTTCGTTACCATCAAGCAAGAAGACAACTACTTTGGTGATGATGAGCCGAGGTTAGTGATGAAGCTCATCATCTAGATTGTTGCTAACGGTTTTTAACAAAGGCGCTTAACTAAATCAAAGGCTCACACTTCAAAGACAATCTCGTAGCTCTAGGTTAGCATCACGATACCGTGCATTAACACGACACTAGAGGTCAGCCGAGTCCTCATATCAAAGTAGCCATCAGGACCTTGGCTCTGGTTCTCTTCTCTCATCGTCCTTTCAGCTCGCCAAACCGCAATATAACCAAAGATGAGAATCAGAGTTGTCACTAGCTCTTTTTGTTCGCCAAGCAATACTGCCAGCCAAGCGATGAGCACAATCGCGTTGCTTATTAGCAGTGCTTTGTTACTTGATTGGCTTTCAAAGTTTTCGATGCCATTTGCCCACAAGATCCCTGAAAGAAAACTCAAAATTGCCACGCTGTAGGTGATGAACAGCGTTTCACCGCTTATCCCCATAAATTGGCTGTCGGTGAGCGAAAGGAGAAGACCGAATAAAAACGGAATTAACCCCATGTACCCCAGTTTGGCCATGGTGTTACGGGTTTGAGTTGTTGCCATGTAATCCGCCTTCATAACTGCTGCTCAATCGCGTTTTTGAGCGTGGCACTCACTGGAGATGTGGAGCTAGGGAAGGTGGCGACGACTTTACCTTCTTTACTGATCAAGAATTTGTAAAAGTTCCATTTAGGCGTTACGCCCGCTTGCTGTTGTATCTCTGTAAACACGGGGTTGGCGTTGCTACCAGACAGTGAAGCTCGCGCCATCATTGGGAAGGTCACGCCATAGTCTAGGTAACAAACCTTTGCCGTCTTCTCTTCGCTTCCCTTGTCTTGGCGAAAATCATTACTTGGGAAACCGATAACCGTGAAGCCTTGGTCTTTGTAGGTTTGATGAAGTTGCTCGAGTTGCTCAAACTGCGGAGTGAAGCCACATTGGCTCGCTGTATTTACCACCAATAGAGTTTTGCCTTGAAACTCATCGCACAAGGCGATTTCTTCGGTTGAGTTTAACAAGCGCTGTTTGCCATTAAGTATTTCGGGACAGCTCGCTGCAAAGGCGATGGAACTCGTGAGGCTTGTAATCAGTGCGGTTGAGCAAAGTAGTGAACATTTCATAGGGTTGGCTCATTTTAGTTGGCGTAATGGTTATTACTCTTGAGCACGATGAAATGATCACTTTGCGTATTATTTACTGTCTCATTAACTCGCGCTTTTAGTTGTGATTTTGCTCTCTGAGATAAGATATGGAGCGACCAAGCGACTGATATTCACTTTTGCACCAAGGCGAGCCGCTAATAGATACATGCCACCAATTTTTCGGTGTAGGAACAGCGCATCGGCGGGCGGCGTATGCCAATACTCTTGTTCCATGCTCAAAATGGTGCCTGCTTCACGAAGCCTTTGTGCCAATCCACTGGCTTTGAAGTCGTACTCTTCGTCAACTAACATCGGCTCACAGGCCATCTTCACTAGATTTAGAATCGCTTGGCGTTGTTCGGGAAGAATTGTCTCGCTAAAGAATCCTATTTGCTCTAAAGCTCGGTTGAGCACTTGCTCATCGTTGTTAATGACAGAGGAAAAGGCCAAGCGATAACCCTCGCTGAAGCGGTCACTGTACTCACGGGTTGCTCCGAAATCTAATAAGCCAATTTGTCGGGTGTTTTCAACATAAAGGTAGTTGGCGAAATTGGGATCGGTTTGCACCATCTTAAAATCGAACAACTCTCTGAACAGAAGCTCCAGTAAGCTGTGCATTACAAAGTCACGTGTGCTTTGGTCGTAACTTTCGATTTGCTCTATCGAGACGCCTTCGATGAAGTCCATGGCGAGCACCGATTCTGAAGAGACTTGCGGATGAATCTTAGGTACGACGAAGTGAGAGTATTCTTTCAATGCATCATGGTAACGAGTTGCGTAATCAGCTTCGCGAGCATAGTCTGCTTCATCGTGGAGCTGTTTCTTTGCCTCTTCTAACAAGCCTTTGTAGTCGACCGACTTTGGTATCAAGCCAACAATATTGAGCAGCGTGCCCACGTTATCTACATCACTGTCGATACTTTTTCTAATGCCGGGGTATTGGACTTTGACTGCGAGTTTGTCCCCAGCATCACTATAGGCTTGGTGAACTTGTCCGATAGATGCACTGGCGATCGGTTTAAAATTGAAGGACAGGAATTCGGTTTTCCAATGGTTCCCGAGCGAGCTTTCTAACACTTGATTGAGCTGTTTTGTTGGCAGTGGATCGGCATCGGAGCGCAGGCGAGAGAGAATGTCGGCTAACTCTGGTTCTAAGACATCACCCGCATCCATTGATA
Source organism: Vibrio sp. 10N.222.49.C12 (assembly GCF_041475025.1). Taxonomy (NCBI): domain Bacteria; kingdom Pseudomonadati; phylum Pseudomonadota; class Gammaproteobacteria; order Vibrionales; family Vibrionaceae; genus Vibrio; species Vibrio sp. 10N.222.49.C12. The sequence continues at coordinate 28,633 of NZ_JBFRVF010000037.1, forward strand.
GCATCTGTCCTAACTTCATAGCCGCACCGCGCAGGTGTGCGAGTTGATCGGTCAGGCGAGCAATGTTTTGTGGCGTTAACAGTAAGTCTTTTGCTTTGGGCCTGTTGCCTTGTGCAATTTGTTTGGTGCCTTCCGTTAGCACGTTACCCGCGACTCTTGTCGCCAACGAAGCGAACTTACTGAATCTAGAAATTCGATGTGTGGGAAGGTTTCTCTCTTTTGCCGACATAAAGGTTCTCTCTGGGAATCAGGGTTGATACCAATCGTAGTAAATAACTGTTCACCCTAGCTTGTTAAAAATCTCGATAAAGTCGTTAGATTTTTTGATTGTAGAATAACTACTTATCGAAACTTCTTGTCGAAAAGAGCCGCCTTGTTCTCAAGCTTTTTTCCTGCGCTATTTCTTGACACTTACCTACTGTGATTGGTATGACTACAAAGCTCTATCAATCATTACACAACCGCATGTTTTGTTGTGCTAACTTGTCGCGTGGAACAGTAAACAGAATTAAAAGGACAAAGCATGAAATTTATTTGGTTGAAAGTGGCCGTTACGGTATTGGTGTTCGCAGCCCTATTTGGCATCGTTTACTACAAAGTCGCCAGCGGCATGTCTTAACTCAACACTATTTTGTGCAGCTGTTACCGTTGCAACGTGATTTTCCGGTTAGCCAAAACGAAATCTTATATCGATTTTTGGCAAACCGTAGATAACACCAATCTGCCATTGGCTTAAAAATCGCCCAACGTAACGGGGCATACAGCCAACCCTTTCCTACTAGCTTCCACGCTTGGTAAGTCACGTCTAAACCGAGCAGCAGCTTTCCGTTTTCGTCCAGTGCATGCAAGATTGTATTGGCTGCCTCGGCATCTATTTGCGGGTAGTTTGAAAACGCTTCACTGTAGATATCGACGGTCTGAATCTGATCTTTGGAATCAGACTTAGTCAGTGCTGCCATCTCTTTTGCACAAAGTGGACAGGTTCCATCGTAAAATATCGTTAATGCAGTCATTGTTTTCCTTACTATTTTCGTCAATTCTCATTGATACGACATCACCATTTAGGTGGATCATTCTGCCCAGTTATCCGACACTGTTATTGTGACAACCAATTTACAGTATCATCTCGAGGTAACATCCGTTCCATGCATTTAAAAAATAAGAGCCTATCTCCAATGACAACAAAGTTAATGAACCGTTTGATTATAGCTGTGACAGCCCTGATGCTCAGTGGTTGTGTTAGCTACAGTATTACCGAGCAAGAAATGACGAAGTACCTTGAAGACTCAGTGATGCTAGAACAAGAGGTTGGTGTACAAAGTGTGATGTACGCACAAGTGGCTGTGGATGATCTAGAAGTGCAAATTGGTCGAGCCGATGCACAACGCGTGTCCGTGTTGGCGAATACCAATGCAAAAGTTCAAGTGTTCAATATGCCTAATATGGGGTTGGATTTAGACTTAGAGTTCAGCGCGATTCCCGAATACGACAAGGAGAGTGGCGAGGTGTATCTAAAGTCGCTGCGACTAGAGCGCTTTGAAGAAAAAGGCAAACAGCTTTCGCCTGAAATAGAGACACTACTCAAACCAGCTGTATCGATGATAGGTTTTGCTTTGTCCCAGTCTCCGGTTTACAAACTCGACAGCAACAAGGTTCAAGAGTCGTTGATTAAGTCATCGGAACCCAATCTAGTGATTAAAGACAATAAATTGGTTATCGAATTGTTTGATTAGAGGCTTGTTGTATTAAAGGTTGACTAGTTTTTGCCTGAGTACGGAGTAACTTGTTATTGTGTACTCGGGCTGAGGTTAATTCACTCTTCTGATTGTTGTTCGATAAAAGCCATTAACCAGCAACTTATTTGGTGCTAGGGCATTCAGTCGAGATGTCTCCAAACTTTTGTTTATGAACATTGATTGTCAGATCACTCGGTTTACTCCAATCGATGATTAACTTAAAAACATGTCGTAATCAGAATTTGGCCATTCTGGGATTGGGTAAACGTTATCAAAGCGATGCTTAATCAAAGTAACAAGCACTTCAATGCTGATGTGTTCCCACGCCAGTAAAAGATCTGCATTACGGTATTTATCTAAGAATAACTTCAAAGTCATTCCAACCATATTGTGTGTTGATGGGCATGCCATATTGGATCGCAGTTGGAGCAATGGTTACCAAGGCCGTCATCTGGCTTTTCGGCATGTCGAACAAGAATAATTCGTTGTACTTGATCGTTACTTGTTTTTTCTGCTTCCGCAGTCGCAGTATTACAAGCCATACCTAAGAGTATCGCCAAGAATATTTTTACTTTCATTTTTTACTCGAAATTTATTTAGCACTCCTGCAAGGTTAATAACGATATTTTCCTTAATATCATTTGTACGTGTGTTTAATTTAGAACTCGAATTTTGCTTTTAGGGCAAATACCACATCGGTTTTATTCTGGATTAAATTGATGTTGTCGAAGCCATTGGTCAGATCAACCGCGGTGTGATTCAGAACTTGCACACTTGGAGAAATTTGCAGCCATGGTGTGATTTGAGCTCGGTAATACGCTTCAGTTGTATATTGGTCGTCTAAGTCCAACCCTTGCGTTGTGCTCTCCATTGGGCTTGCCCAGTTAACTGCCAGTCCAAACATGTCTTGGTTTCTCTGTGCAGGAATGTAACCAAAGCCGGCGCTTACTGAGGCGTCATACATGGCTCCGCCATCTTGAGCCCATCCAGCCCTAATGAAAGGCAACCAACGTTCAGCCACTAAACCTGATAGAGACAGGTTGATACCGTAACCTTCATCATCGTTTCCAACTGCGTCACGCTGCCATAGGCTGATATGAGCATTGCTGATGAACAGCATATCTTTACTTGGTGTCCAACCGAGTTCTAAGCTTTTCCAAGTGGCCCCTGTGTCAAAGAGCTCTTTGGCTCCTTCAACTAAGTCAGAAGCGTTGCCTTTAGCATCAAGAATACTGGCCGAGCCATAAATGCTATCTGAGAAAAAACCGCCGGCCATAACACCCAGTGCACCATCAGGCAATCCACCAATCGTTCCACTTCCGGAAGTAAACACACCACTGTTGAAGTCATTCCATGGGCTAGCTAACGCATAAAAATCGGTGTAATCCGTCATGTCTAAGAAACCGGCGTAAACCACCATCTGTTCTTGCAGTAGAGATTGACGCCAAAATAAATGAGTGGTTCTAAAGCCTTGATCACCATATAAGGAGTGAGCAAAACCTAAGTAACCGAGATCGGCCAAACCGTATTCTTTCGGGGAGTTTTCTGTGTATTTATGTCGATGTTCAAACTTGAATACAATTCCGCCTTTGTCTCCATCTTCTGTCTCTATAAGATCCCATTGACCAAAGACTCTTAATGCTCCTGCCGCAGCAGATGCATCCCCAAGAGGATCAATCGCTCCCATACTCAGCATGTTGTAATCCATGCCCAACTGTAAGCCATGCTCTTTTTGAAGGTTTTGCTTGGTTTCATTCCATGAATCGTAATGTGAACGCGAAGTCGAGGACTCTACTGACATTACTTCAGCGGTTGTTGCCCCTGATGCCAATATCAGAGCAATCGTTGACATATTCAAAAGATGTTTCATTTTAACCTCTTAGTAATTACGACTCAGCTTGGTTAATCAAATACGCTGAGTGCAAAAATAATGATGTATCTACTTTAGGATTGGATGACTGAACTTGATTGTTACTTCGCCATAAGTGTTCTCAACTCTAAGCTCTCCCCAGCGAGATTTATCTTGTGATAAAGGTGTTGCTAGACGGAGTGTTGTTTTCAAGGTGCTGCTTTCAAGATCGCCGTCGAAATATGTGTATTCCGGATTGAAGGTGAAAAAAGTGCCATCGTCGCCAGTTTTTAACGTTCAGGAATGCCGCAGCAGTACCACCAATCGCGGTTTGGTTGTTGATGCCAAATCCACCGCTTTGGATAAAGTCTTCTTTGTATTCGTATCGGTATTTCACATAGGTTGTTTAGATAAGCCGGAATGATATAAACGTTTAATGGAAACTCAGAATTGCTATTGTCTGACGTGATCAGACAAACTATTTGAACCTTGTTGGTTTTTTTTGAGGTGGAAGTCGTAACCTATGCATGTTCTGTCTATACTCATCACGTCAAAGTGATTGATTTGAAAGTAATAAAGCATTATTTGAATATTGGAGTCATCTATGAATTTCAGCCTCGAGCAACTCTCCACCTTTGTGACGGTTTACGAGCAAAAATCTTTTAGCAAGGCTGCCGCTAAGCTAGATAAACACCGTAGTACCATCGGGCAAGTTGTTGTCAATTTAGAGGATATTCTTGATGTCGCACTCTTTGAGCGCAAAGGTCGCAGTGTTGAAGCAACACAAGAAGGTAAATTACTTTACCGCTATGCCAAGCAAGCCGTTGAGCAGCTAAAAGCCTTTGATAAAATAGCGCTCAACATCTCCCAAGGCGAACCAGAAACCATAAATATCGGTTATCTAAGCTTTATGCCACAGCTCATTTTGGCTGATATCAGAATGCAATTACAAAAAGACTTTCCAGGTTGTCGAGTCAATATGCTGGTCATGAATAAAAAGGAGATTGAGCAGGGGATTGAAGATGGGACACTGCACTTCGGTTTTTTGAATGCTCATGAGAGTAGGGCGATGAATAGCTTTCACGCGGTTTACCTAGAAACCCTTACGCTGCTCCCATTCGCAAGTAAAGGCAGTGAACTGAGTAAAACGCCACCAAACGAACTGTTCTCTAAGTTAAAAATATCTAAGCAGTTAATCTTGAAATCATTAATCGATGAAGGGATGGCAGATAAAGTCACCCTTTCTGCTAACTATGAGCTTGTTGACCAACTTGCGCTTGTGATCCAATTGGTTCGGCTAGACTTAGGTTGGGCGTTACTTCCTCGCTCTGTTATTTACTCTGAATTCGTGCAGCAAAATTTAATTGAGCTCAAGCCTACTGAGATTAAAAAAGGGTTAGAGATTCCCATTTCATTATGGAGCCCACACTCTTTGCACATTGAAGGGATAAGGGAATCTATCGTTACTGCTGCTAATGAATACATCCAACACGTTTATGATGAATACTTCTAACTTGGGTTTATTAGATGAAAAAAAAGCCAGTAAAAATCACTGGCTGTTATGAGGGCATATTAGTGCGCGTTAGGTAGATCGTCTCCAATCGCTTGTCGTAACTTCATCAGTTTCGTTCTTTGCCAGATATTCGTACTTGATATCTGAATCTCGAACTCTTGGTGTTCATCACAAAATATCGCTGATGGCAATTGGTCATAACTTCCGATCAAATCATCAAGTTGCACCTGAGACAAATTGGCGACATCTACGCCGACTTCGCTTACATATGAGGCCAGTTTACTCTCCTGAACTAACGTTGGCGCTTTCGGTTCTTTGACAGATATTTGTTGTCCTGTTTGTTTAAAACTAGACACATCAAATCCCATATCATCGATGCTAGTTGCACTTGTCGTTCCTGAAAACGAACCCGTGAGTAGCAATGCACATATAGCCTTTTTGATCATGATTACCTCACTTTTTTCTATAGTTGCGGATTGCCAGAGGCACCCGAGTCATCGATAGAAATCGTTGGTACTGTTAGGTTTTCCAAGAACTTTTCTTTGCTCAATCCTTCAAATCGCGATTCATCCGATGGTGTGTTACGAATGGGTTGGCCTGCCCATACTTTTTGGAACTCAGCTTCTTTAACCACTTGCTTACCATTTACGATGACATAAGAAATACCGGTTGTTGGATTGCCTTGTTCTTTGGCTTTGTAAGTCGCATTATCGGTTACGTTTTCTGGGTCGAAAATGGTGATATCCGCAACCATGCCTTCTTGCATACGACCACGAACTTTCATTGATTCAACACCCGCATCACCTAGATGCTTTGCTGCCCAGTAAGACGTTTGAGCAAGTGTGAATAACAATGGTACGCCTTCTTCACGTGCCATACGTAATACTTTGCCTCGAGTACCCGCAGTTCGAGGGTGACCTTGATATTCTGTTGGATCGGCATCCCAAGAATCAGTACCTAAACCTGAATAGATAGAATCTGCTGCAACGGTCATGTTTGGAATTTGTAGCCAGTATTTCATCCAATCTTTACGTGCAGGGCTAAACAGAACCACCAAGTGACCCGGTTCTTCAGCGGCAATGACCAGATACTCTTCTTTGGTCAGAAATTTATCGCGTGTTGGGTCGTACATCATTTCTTCATACTTCGCGTTGTACATCCCTTCCACAGACTCCGGTACAAGGAAAGATGAACCAATCGCAGTGGATGCCGCATCATATGGATAGTATTCAGACCACATCACTAAGCCTTTCTCTCGTGCAAGCTTTAGCTTTTCTTCTACTTCCCACCAACCGAAGTCGTTGTTGTGGAGCATCAAAAATGGTAAGTCGAGAAGCATCGCATTGGTAAAGATTTCGTCAAAACCCAGCTGTGCTTCTGGATTTGAAGGGTTAGCGTGAAAACGGGTATGTGATGATACAAATCGGTCCCAGTTTGCTGCGACTTTCATGGACTCGTACATCTCAAATGCCGTCAAACCATCTTTCATATAAGCGGTTGTTGAAGCTAGGTTCAATGCACCTTCTGCAAAGCCTTGATCAAGAACAGAAAGGATTTGGTTCATCTGCTCGATATCAGCTTTGGTCTCAGACCAGCCACTCACACCGTCTTTAGCCGCTTCAGTTCGAAGCGAGCCAAGAATCGTAGTTGCATCATGTGGGCCTGTAATTTTCACTTCAGGATCTAGGATTTGAAGACGAGCTCCTTCGTGGCTGACACCAGTACCGTAGTTCAGTGGCCATTTACCCGCTTTTTCTTCATACCACTCACCGACGCGAATCGCACCGACTTCCAGATCCATACCCGTTGTTACACCATCTAGGGCTGCAAGCTTGATAGATAAACCATCTAGCGAGTGAAAGTGGGTATCAATGAAACCTGGGGCAACCACTTGATTTGTTGCATCGATTGTCTCATCACCGTCGAGTTTTTCTGCCGTGATTTTGATGATTTGACCATCTTTGATCCCGACGTTTAATACAGCATCCAGCATGCTTTCAGGGTCCATCACTCGTCCATTCTCGATAACTAGGTCGTAATCTGCGGCAAAAGCACCTGACGCACCTAGGCACAATGCGATACTAACAAGTCCGCTTATGCGGCCTTTCTTGAATGATTTTTTCATGATTTCTCTCTTTGTTGCTGGAAAGGTTAAAGTGTTTACCTATTTCAGCTGAAATTAATTGTCGTACTGCCGTTTGTATTTCTGGCTTACCTTTGGAAGCTGAGATAATTCTAGCTCAATTTTTATATAACAAAATTTCAGTTTGTCTGATCTAACCCTACAAACTTAAAACTTGAGTTAATGATGAGAGCCTTGGTGTTGGTCTTTAAAAGTGGTTTTCCATTATTTAGACAGAATAGATATTGTTGAGGCATAAAACCAAGATATGAATATCAGCACGATGGCTATCGGTTTGATGGTGATTCAGGCTTTCGACTGGAGTCGCTTTACTTCATCCGTTTATTGAATTAGCCGCGTATCTCACCTTTACTTTATTCTTGCGAGCAAGTCATCGCTTCAGTCATCAAATCATAAAAAAGAAAAGGTGAACGAACTATGAAGAGTCCAGTAATCGCGGATAACAAACCCGTCAAAATCGAGCTGACAGAGGGAGAAGAGTATTACTTCTGTACCTGCGGGAAGTCGAAAAACCAACCGTTTTGTGACGGTTCTCATGCCGGTACGGGGTTCAAACCGAAAAGCTTTGTCGCCGAAGAGAGCGGAGACGCCTACCTTTGTCGCTGTAAGTATTCCAACAACCTTCCTTTCTGCGATGGCACTCATAAACAGTTCACAGCGGAACAAGTTGGGCAAGAAGGCCCGGAGGTTCACATTCAAGCGGCTGCGCCAGATTTGTCGCCAGCTGCGAGCGCAACCAAAGAAGAACCTACCGTCGAGTTTATTCATCAACTGGCGCGTGATGGTTTATCCAAGGTTGGACATCATGGGCCAATGACCTCCATGGGCGTTCCAAGACATCTATTGCCTCACTGGGACGATATTCAAGTGATGGTCGCGCAAATGGCCACCAAGCCTTTGCTGGAGAATATGCCCGTTGGAACTGAACTGATTATTGGCCCCAAAGCGAAGAAGCCACTCAAATTGGACATCTCTTTGTTTGTGTCTGATATGAGTTTTGGCTCGCTATCTGAAGAAGCAAAAGTCTCATTGGCGAAAGGTGCCGAACTCGCAGGGACGGGTATCTGCTCCGGTGAGGGCGGTATGTTACCCGAAGAGCAAGCGGCGAACTCTCGCTACTTTTATGAATTAGCCAGTGCTCAGTTTGGTTACGATGAAGCTAAGCTCAAAAACGTTCAAGCCTTCCACTTTAAAGGCGGGCAGGGTGCCAAAACCGGAACGGGCGGGCACTTACCGGGCGCGAAGAACATAGGCAAGATCGCGGAGGTGCGTGGCATTGAAGCGGGCACGGCAGCGATTTCTCCACCCACCTTTGTCGACCTTAACACGGTCGAGGATTTTAAAAAGTTCGCCGACCGTGTTCGAGAGGTGACAGGCGGTATCCCGATTGGCTTTAAGTTAAGTGCCAATCACATCGAAGAAGACATTCAGTTCGCGCTTGATGCCAGTGCCGATTACATCATCTTAGATGGGCGTGGTGGCGGTACAGGGGCGGCGCCAGAAATGTTCCGTGACCATATCAGTGTTCCCACTATTCCAGCACTCGCTCGCGCTAGAGCGTATCTCGATAAACAAGGGGTCAGTGACAGAGTCACATTGATCATCACGGGCGGCTTGCGCGTGCCGATGGATTTCGTAAAAGCGATGGCGCTTGGTGCTGATGGTGTCGCTATCTCAAACAGTGCCATGCAGTCGATAGGTTGTGTGGCGGCGAGAATGTGTAACACCAATAATTGCCCTGCTGGTATTGCAACTCAAAAAGCCGATTTACGTCAGCGTTTGAATGTCGAGAAAGCATCGAACCAGCTTAAGAACTTCTTTGAAGCCTCGACAGAATTAATGCAAGTGATGGCGAGGGCATGTGGGCATGATCATTTGAATCAATTTAACCCTCATGATTTGGCAACATGGAATCGCGAAATGGCCGAGCTATCCGGTGTCGCTTACTCTGGTGTCTGTCCATTAAATCACTTTAAGTAAATAATACTTCGATAGAGCACACTCAATGTATTTTGGGTGTGCTGACTTTTTCCTGTGTAATGCCAACCTATGTTAAACCTTTCATAATCAACTGCTTTATAAGTGTTTTTAAACTATTTCCTATATTTTGAAAATATCGCTTTACCTCAAGTTAACTTGAGGTTTTATCATCATCCCCAATCTAAAAACACAATCTATCACCTTGTCGCCTAGTGCAGGTTTTGATGTTATCAAACAGACGTTACGAATCTTCAGTTATGAATTTTGAGCTCCGTAATTGAAGTCATGAGTGCAAAAAGGTGAGAAAAATGAACAAGGATCAACAATGAAAGTATTAGCGATTGGCGCGACCAACAGTACAACATCAATTAATCAACAACTTGCAGCGTACACCGCAGGTTTAGTCGAAGGCGCGCAAGTCGAGGTGCTCGACCTTAATGATTTCGAGATGCCAATTTACAGCGAGAAAAGAGAGCAAGATTCAGGTGTTCATCAACACGCTCAACGCTTTTTTAGCAAGATTGGCGAAGCAGATGCTGTGGTCATCTCTTTTGCAGAGTATAACGGCTCATACACCGCAGCCTTTAAGAATTTGTTTGATTGGACATCACGAATCGACATGAAAGTGTACCAAGGCAAACCTGTTGTGATGCTCTCCACATCACCAGGCCCAGGCGGCGCAAACTCTGTGTTGTCGTCTGCGGTAAATTCGGCACCTTACTTTGATGCAGATGTGAAGGGGTCGATGTCGGTGCCAAGTTTCTACGACAACTTTAATGTAGAAACGGGTGAGATCATCAATGCCGAAATGGCCGAGAGCCTGAAATCGATCATGAGTCAGATTTAGAGAGCGAGAACACCACAATAAAACAAAGCAGCCATGTTCACGATTGCTTTTCATTGCGCCCGTTGTCAAAGTTTAAGGACATTAATTGGTTAAGGTAACAATAGGTCGCTACTCTAAAGTTAAAGTAAGCTTTAAATATTTATGATCTCAAGGATAGTGTCGTAATGAGAAACATCGTATACCTCACCATAGGCCAGTTGGCTGAGCGCAGTGGCGTGGCTCCTTCGGCGTTACGTTTTTACGAAACCAAGGGGTTGATTGCTTCGATTCGTACTAACGGAAATCAGCGCCGTTATCAGTCGGCGATGTTGAGACGAATTGCGTTGATCCAAGTCGCGCAGTCGATAGGCTTCACGCTGGAAGAGATCACCGAAGAATTATCGACACTGCCGATGAACCATACCGCGACTAAGCGAGATTGGGAGCGCGTTGCTAAGAAGTGGCAGGGGCAACTCGACAGTAAAATGGCGCAGATTAAATCGCTACAAGAGAACTTAACCGGCTGTATCGGTTGCGGATGCTTGAGTATGCAAAAGTGCAACTTGCTAAATCCTGATGATATCTTGCATGACCAAGGGCAGGGCGCACAACGAATTGTTGAACAGACTAACTGAGTTTCCGAAAGGCATGGAACAGCGAACTAAGTTTCAGGTGTTTGCTCAATGGGTTAAGCAACAGTTGTGACCGAATAGCGTGCCTAGACAAACACGAATTATAGGTCTAGTTTAGATGGTTCTTTCAATAAAAGAAGAGGTTAGTTATGTTCAGCCATGTTTTTCTCGGTACCGATGATATTGAACGCGCGAAGGCTTTTTATGACCCAATCATGAAAGTGCTTGGTTATAGCGAAGGCTCTGTTGATCCCAAAGGGCGCTGTGTTTACGTTAGCCAAACGGGTGTGTTGGGCTTAACGAAGCCGATTGATGGTCAGCCTGCGACTCACGGCAACGGTATGACGGTGGGTTTTCTTGCGTCTTCTCCTGAAGTTGTAGATGAGTGGCATCGAGTTGGCGTCAAAAATGGCGGTACCAGCATTGAAAATGGCCCCGGAGCGAGAGGTTCTGACGAGCGTCGCTTGTACATGGCTTATTTGCGAGATCCTGATGGAAACAAGATTTGTGCAACGCACTTTATGCCGTAGTTTACGTTATGCCATCGTTCATTTTATGCCACAGTGGCGTATACTTAGATCATATTGATGGTTCGGAGTTGGCTAAGTTGCGGCTCTGGACTTGTTAGCTTCCCGATAACTCAAAATTTTGCAAAGGACTGGCTAGATGAAACCGAACGAACTGTTTTATGAAAGTTTTGAGCGCTGCCGGATTGACCAAGAATTTCTCGAAACGTTTTTGGCGGATTTTTGCGAGCATAATCCAAGATTTTCAGAACGTTTTGAAAATATAGGGTTAGAGCAACAAACCAAGATGCTTAAAGCCTCGATCATTCTTATCTATAACTCTGCGGGTCTGCCGAGCGTACGAAACTCGGTAAAAAAGCTTGGGAAGCGACATAAAGATTTAGGAATGGATATCTCTGAGCAAGAACTCAACGAGTGGTTCAATTCGTTACTCAATACAGTTAAAAAATATGACCCTCACTACGATGAAAGCGTCGAACAAGCTTGGACAGAAACTCTCGAGGCCGGCTTAACTATCATGAAGAAAGAGTGCGTAGTTCCAAACACTGTGAATAACTAGGTCGTTGGTGGGTAGTTTTGCTTGTTCGTTAGTTAAAACCGGCATTAACTCTTGAAAGATTGACATTGTCAGGTAAGCCTAACGATATCAGGCTTACCTCTTATTGTTTGACTAGAAATGAGCAGCCCAACCAATCAGGAACCCTTGCGATGCGGTATCGTATTCAAAGGTGCCCTTGTTCTCGTAATCAACCCAAGTTGATTTGTAGGCAACATTTAAGTCAGACCAACTGTTTATCTGGTATCGCACGCCAGTTAAGAGAGATGAGGTAAAGTTGGTGTCACTACCAAGCCCTGCATCAATGGTTGCGTGAAACTTCCAATCCTTATTGATCTGCGTAATCCATCTCACACCTACTTGGTACTGTCCATCACGCGGTCACGTTTGGACGCACCTGTCACCTGAATACGAAGCGATGCTCGGTCAAAACGGTTGGGGACTCCAAGAAGTGGTCATGAAAGATCTTGATGATCACGTCGGTGAGATGATGGCGAAGATGGAAGAACTCGGTATTGCTGACAACACCATCATCATTTTCACTGCCGATAACGGCCCAGAGATCATGACTTGGCCAGATGGCGGTATGACACCATACCACGGTGAGAAAGGCACAACTTGGGAAGGTGGCGTAAGAGCCCCTGCATTGGTTAGCTGGCCGGGTAAAATCCCTGCGGGTACTGTAGGCAATGGCATCTTTGATGGTATGGACTGGTTACCCACTCTGGTCGCTGCGGCTGGTGGTCCAACGGATCTAAAAGAAAAACTGCTGAAAGGTCACGATGGCTTTAAAGCGCACCTTGATGGTTACAACCAAGTGGATATGCTGACTGAGAAAGGCGAGTCAAACCGTAAAGAGATCTACTACTACGAACGAGACAAGCTGCAAGCGGTTCGTGTTGGTGATTGGAAGGCGCATTTCGTGGTTCAGAATCACGGTTGGAGTGGCCCGAAAGAAGAGCTAAACGCGCCATTGCTGTTCAACCTGCGTCGTGATCCTTACGAGCGAGCAGCTGAAGAGTCGGGCATGTACCTAAAATGGATGGGACAAAAAATGTGGGCATTTGGCCCGGCACAAGCGGCTGTCCAACAACATCTAGCAACCTTCCAAGAGTGGCCTCCAGTGACGCCTGACTCTCCGGCAGAGAAGACCGGTGGTGTAGGTAACTAGTTAAATATCATAAAAAATCCCGCTCACACTGAGCGGGATTTTTGTTTGAAAGCGTCTTAACGTCGGTTCTGTTTTAGCGTCGTGTTTCGTTCAATGAACTTCACTGGCACCATCAGCTTAACCAAGCTTGTGTCTTGCTCTTGAATCTGGCTAACGACAATTTTCACTGATTCACGTGCAAGGCGTCTGAAATCTTGCTTGAAGGTAGTGAGTTGGTAGTTCAACCATTGAGTCTGTGGGATATCGTCAAAACCAATCACTTGAAGATCTTCTGGAATACGCAGGTTAAATTCTAAGCGCGCCACATCCATTACTGCCATCGCGAGGTTATCTGTCGCACAGAAAATCGCTTGAGGATGTGTGGGTTCTGAAAACAGAGTCCGAATGGTATCTAGAGCATCAAGGTAGTCATAGTCAGCTTCAATAACACGAGCTTGCTTGCCTGTTAGATCTTCGAATTCTGAGCAAAAGCCCGATTCACGCTCGCCGTTGGTGTAGGTTGGCACGTTACCTGTCAGGTAAACCGCTGACTTTGTTCCTACGCTATGTAAATGCTGAGCGGCGACTTGGCCAGCGGCGTAGTTGTCACTTATTACATGGCTACTCTTAGTCCCCTCAACTACACGAGCATACTGAACAATGGGGATGTTGAACTCTTCACACTCTTCATAAAGCGACTTATTAAAGGTCGCCGAAGCAGCAATTACGCCATCAACTCGGTATTGGAAGATATTAGGAATCGAGTGGTTGTCGTTTCCATCCACTTGCCAAGGAATCAATACCGCAGAGTAACCCTGTTTTTGTAGCTCAGTAGAGATAAGCTGCAGAGTTTTCATGTGGATAGGGTAGTCGGCATCTGGGAAAACTAAGCCAATCAATTTGGACTCATTTGTCGTCAGACTGCGGGCAAAGGCATTGGGACGATAGTTCAACGATTTTGCTGCATCGAACACTTTTTGCTTGGTCTTTTCAGACACTGAACTGCCCGGGACAAATACACGAGATACAGTTGATTGAGAAACGCCAGCAAGTTTAGCGACATCTTTAGAGGTGACGGCTGGCTTTGACGCCGTGGAGTGTTTTGGAGAGCTCATAGACCATATTTTTGAACCAAATTGATTGTGCATAGAGTAACATAATTAGGTACGTACTCAAAAATACAATATGCCATGATTGGATGAAAAATAAGGGTTAATAGAGAGTGTTGAATATTATTCTGGGTATGACCCAAAAAAGCTCTACGATAAATAGCAGAGCTTTGTTTAAAGAATTTATGAATCGACTAACTGGGCGTTAGAAGTAGTAACGAATACCTGCAGCGAATTGGTCGTCTCTGTTTTCGAATTTACCGCCAACGAACTGATCTTTACCTAGGTCGAATTGGTACTCAGTCCAAACTAGGAATTTGTTCTTCTGGAAGTGGTATTCAACACCAGGAATAAGCAGGTTACGCTCATAGCCATCTGTTTGGTCATCACGATCTTCCATGTAGTTGTAGTTCAACGTAGGGCGTAGGCCATTGTCGAAGTGGTAGTAAGTGTAGATTTCACCACCTAGGGTATCGAACATTACATCCGTACCGCCTTGGCTTACAGCTTCCCAGTTTTCGCCCACGTGGAAAGTGGCACCTGCGTAGAAGCCACCGTTGCTGTAGTTCGCACCCAATAGCATGATGCGCATGTCGTCGCCATTTTCTACGCCAACCACACCTGAGTCTAGGTCTGCAATTTCATTTTGGTGGTAAGCTGCACCAAGTGTTACACCATCAACCGGTTTGTAAGTGATTGACGCACCCATACCGTTTTTCAATGAAGCTGTCGCATTACTCGCTAGTGCCACTTCTTCACGTGTCGTTTGGTAAGTGAAGCCGTAGCTTACTTGGTCGTTGATCGAGTTACGGTAAGTAATGGAGTTTTCTGCTCGACCTGTACCAGATGCAATACCCCAGTCAGAAAGGTTGTAAACACCTGAGCCGCGAGTACCGAAGACACGACCTAAGTCGGTGTACCATGCGACGTCATAAAAAGTAGACCACTGCTTAGTACCTGCTGCGATCTTGCCGTATTTGTCGTGCTCTACGCCTGCGTATAGAAGTCGGTCGTAAATATTGTCGCCGTTAGCACCTGAGTTGTAACCCCATTCAGCATGGCCAAAGCCAGTCCAGCCGTTATCGAGTCCCATTTGACCTTTAAGGCCGAAACGAGAGCTACCGCTGTTCCACTCACCGTTGTGGTCGCCACCCTTATCTTGGTAACGAACGTCGAAACGACCGTCTAAAGTAAGGCTATCGCCCGCGTCATTGGTAAAAGTGTGTGCAGCAAAAGCAGAACCTGAGGTAAGTGCTGTCAGGATCACTGCTGAAAGAATCGACTTTTTCATTGTAATTCTCTTTATTCAGGCTGTAGAAAGCCACCGTGCTTTCAAGCCCGTTATATTGGTAATGGTTTGGCAGGGTGTACCCCATCCATGAGGCACTAGTAGATTCAGTTATTAGTGGAGCAATAATGAATTGGTTGGAGCACTTACTAGGAGCGAGAAGGGTCCCCCAGTAAGCGTGGCAACCTAAATCAGATGTCTATTTAGGTTGCCACTATTTCGTTTCAATCTTTTGGATTAAAGCGTATCGATTACAGCGTTGGGTTCATGATGCTTGAAGTGCGTTCGAACACATCTAGACCTTGCTGTTGTAGCCAGTAAGGAAGGTCGATAAGAACCCAGTTCTCAGACAGTTTGTCACCGTCACGGTAGTAAACGTCAACTACTTGCATGTTTGCACGTACTTCACCGCCAGTCATACCTAGGAAGCCACCTGTTGGTGTGTTTGATAGGTTTGGCCAACCGAAGAAACAAGAGAAGTTACCTTCAGCGAAACGACAAACGTGGCCGTTGAACTTCTTGTCTTTCAGGTTGTTACGGAAAGGAAGTTGGTGCTGTTGTTGGTAGCGAGGAATTGTGTAAGACGCGCCTATACCACATGGGCCGTACCAAATCATGTCTTTTGACCAGCTCTTCGCTAGTACTTCTGGTGGGCAACCCATCGCGCCGCTGTCGTTAAGAGCAGACAGGTCATCAACCATTTTGTTTACTAGAGCAAGTGTCGCAACACCTTCTTCTGGAGCCGCGTCTTCGAATAGCAGACCGTCGTGGTTACGTGGGCCAGGGTATACGAAGTGCTTACCCGTTGATGGTGGAAGTGGGTAGCAACCCGCTTGATCCATCATGCCTAGTAGGTCTAGAAACAGGCCTGTCTTAGTGATTTTGCCATCAACAACACAGTTAAATTCTGCGTAGCGAACGTTCATGATCTTGCCAGTTGGGCGCATACCTAGGTATTCAGCGTCGAATAGACCCATGAAGTGACCCATGCTCATTACCCAAATCTCATCTGGGTTAACTTCGTTGTTACCACCGATGAAGATGTCTTGACGACGCTGCATGCGAGTCATTGACTTCATCATTGGTGCCCAGAATACGTCAGCTGCTGCTTGTGCGCCTTCTTGCTCACGGAATGGGTAAACACCGCGCCACAAGTAATCTTCAGAAGTGTGTGCTTTTAAAACTTCAGCAACGTTCTCGTGAGTTGCGTTTTCCATTGCATCGAAGTATTCACGAACAATGCGTTTCGCTTCTTGATATTTAGACATAATAATTTCTCTTTGTGTTGTCGAGTCAACATTCGGAACAGGACTCGATTTGGATTTTGTTACCGGCTGATTTATCAGCCGGCTTTAAACTTTTCGTATTTGAACTTCAGCGTATGAGTGTCGAATTAAGCTTTTGCTGCTTCAGCTTTTTTGCTCTTATCGAAGACGCCACCTTTTAGAGTTTCAGGCAGTGTTAGCCATAGTAGGCCGGCGATAATCCATACGATTGGTGAGCCCCACATTGCTGTTTGTAGGTCGGTACGCTCTTGGATGAAGATAAGAACCATTGGTGCCCACATGCCGATAATACGACCGCCATGGAATAAAGCTGCACCATAGCTACGCAAGCGTGCTGGGAACAATTCAGAGAAGTAACCGCCCCATACTGCAGAAGCAGACAGGCCGAAGTTGTAGATAAGACCTAGAAGAGCCAGCATGTTTAGGCCGCCAATCATCATGTCGCCAGGTGCGACAAAGAAGATAGAAACCATGATACCTGCGAGGATGAAGCCGAACGCGTTGATCTTACGACCGTACTTATCTGCTGCCCATCCCCAGAACCAAGCACCGAAGAGTGAACCAAATGCTGAGATAGAGAAGATCAAACCGATGGTTGCACCATCAAACATACGAACATCTTTCAGGTAGGTAGTTACAAAGCCACCGAAGAATTGGAATCCGTAGAAGTTAAGACCAGAAAGAAGTAAACAAGTAATCGTAATTTTGCGGTAAGGCTTGCTTAACATCTCACCCCAAGAACCTTTTTTAGCTTCGGTTACTTCCCCAGCTGTATTGGTTGTTGTTTGTTGATCTTCTTCACCGTAGGCGATCACAGTTTTGTCGCTTGGTAATACAAAGATCATTAACGCTGCTGCTACAAGCGGTGGAATACCACCTACCCACATTAGGCTCTGCCAAGGTGCATCAACACTTGTAATGAAGGCTGCGTAAGCGCCCATTGCCACTAAAGCAACAGAGAACATTGAAGAAGCAAAAGCAGTCAACTTACCGCGAACCGTTGGTGTAAATAGGCCAATCATCAAAGATACAGCTACAGTGAAGTAACCACCTAAAGATAGTCCAATGATGAAACGCATTGCAGCCCAAGTGGCGTAGTCGGTAAACATCATGTTGATGATGGTTGCACCACCGTTTAATGCCGTAATTGCTATTAGTGTGGACTTCTTGCCGAACTTGGTTGCGAACCATGCACAGCTCAGAGCACCAATCAGAGCACCAACCGACTGCCAAGTGTAGAACTGAGCGGTATCAGAAAGGCTAATACCAGCATATTCTTCCACAATGTATGGGCGTACGTAGTCAATAATTACAAAGTTATAACAATAAAAAAAGTAACCTACTAGAATTGCTAGATATGCGGCTACCCTTTGAATCATAGGAACTTCGCTCATGTGTTTTTTAATGGTCATGACCGATAAACCTTTATTTTATATAGGGTGGTTTTGGTTTTAATTATTGTGTGTTGATTATTTAGCTTCATCACACCGTCTTCATTTCGGGAGAGATAATAGAATTTTTGTGGTTATTAGATCCGTGATCAAAGTCAATTTTAAAATGAGTGCGTACCCACTTTGTGCATTTTAGTGATCTTGATCTCATTTTACTGGGTTTTTGTGCTTTGTGGGGTGGTTTGAGTGTTTAATCGTCTATCTTAGTGATAATAGTCACACTTATTGTGGGTTTTTGAGGGAAAACATCCATTTTTGAGTACTATTGGCAGCGAATTAATTGCGACATACAATAAACGGAATCTAAAAATGGTTACGTACTCAAGTTTTGTGGTTATTGCTCTTTATGTGCTAACTACTTTGTTTATCAGCTACTTAGTTAATAGGCGCTATAGCGTCGGTGGCGACTTTTCGACTGGTGGAAAACAGTTTGGTTGGTTTACGGCAGGTGTGTCGATTCTTGCAACCTACATCAGCGCAATGACGTTCGTTGGCATGCCGGGCTGGGTTTATAGCTCAGGCATGGAAGCGATGAGCGTACATTTGAACTATCCAATAGTGATCTTTTTCACTGTGCTTTTCTTTGTTCCGGTGTTTTACAAGCTCGGCCTAACCTCGATTTACGAATACCTAGAGCACCGCTTTGGCGTTGTTGCTCGCACGATCAATTCCATCGTGTTCATTGTGGTTCAGTGTATTTCGGCAGGGGTTATTCTGTATGCGGTAGCCCTGATCTTAGTGCAAGTGCTGCCAGTGAGTATCTCTGAGGCGATCATCTACATCAGCGTATTTACTGCGTTGTATACCTATGCGGGTGGTATCTCGACTGTAATCTGGACTGACATGCTTCAGTCAGCAGTGTTGATTATCGGCAGCATTGCGATCTTTGTTTTATTGCTGATGAAAATCGATGCGGGCGAGATGTTGTCTCCTGAACATTTGAATATCATCAATCTCGATTTTGACTTAGGCGTCGATACCACATTGTGGGCCGGCGTAGTGGCTGTGAGCTTCTTGCACCTGAGTGTGTATGGCACTAACCAACTGATTATTCAAAGAACATTGGCGACTAAGTGTGTTAAAACAGCGCAAAAATCGATGTTGCTTTGTGGCTACGGCGCATTTTTTGTTTATCTGTTCTTTGCTGTGATGGGGGTGCTGTTAAGTGTCTTTTATCAAGACAGCAGTTTTGAAAACAGCAACGAAGTGATTCTCGATTTTGTGTTTAACCATACCAACCCAATCATTGTTGGTTTGGTGATCTCAGCACTTTCGGCAGCGGCAATGTCGACATTGGATTCCACTTATAACTCTATGGCGACGGTCGCAACGTTCGATTTTTATAAGCGCTTCTTCCGTAAGCAAGCCTCTGACGCGCACTATGAATCAGTGGCTAGAAAAATGAGCCTGGTTGCTGCAGCGTCGGTTGTTGTGCCTGCGTTACTGGCTGTTTCTAATGAATCAGTGCTTAAAACGATTGCGAGCTTAACCTCTATTTTTGTTGGTATTCGCCTTGGCTCTTTCATCTTGGGTTTGTTCTTCAAACAAGCAAACGAGAAAGGCGTAATTGCGGGCAGTATTGGCAGTGTGGCCGTCGTATTCATCGCCAAATACAGCGGAATAGCTTGGCCTTGGTTTGCCTTGATTGGCACTGTGGTTTTCTTAGTGTTAGGTGTTGTTGTGAGCCGCTTCTGGGGAGAGGTAACCGAGCAACAAAATGAATTTATAGAAAAGCAAAAGCATTTGTTTGCAAAGCCTACCGCGAGTCATTATGGCTTGTTGGTGTTCGCTGTTGTGACGATTGCTGCTTGTACTGTTATCCCTGATTGGCTTTATGCCGCTCTTTCTTAATTGACCGATTTTTTACTGGTATATCTATGTTATCGATCTTTGATATCTACAAAATTGGTGTTGGGCCATCGAGCTCTCACACCAACGGCCCAATGATTGCGGGTTTCCATTTCACACAATTAATCGCTGATAAAATCGCAGAAGTGACGCGTATTCAGGTGGATTTATACGGTTCTTTGTCATTGACTGGCATAGGTCACCACACCGACAGAGCTACAATATTGGGGCTACTCGGCAATAAACCAGACACCATCAAAATCACCAGCGCAAACCAAGCAATGCGTCATGCCGTAGACAGTGGTGAGATGGATTTAGCGGGCACCAAGCACATTGCCTTCAACTACGAAACCGACATGTTGTTCCACAAAGACAATCTGCCTCTGCATGAAAATGGCATGATGATTACTGCGTTTGACCAGAGTGGCAACGTGATTGTCGATGAAACTTATTATTCGATTGGCGGCGGTTTTATCGCAACTGCTGATGAACTGCAAAATGGTACTCAAACCCAAGCGGTAGAAGTTCCTTTCCCGTTCAAAAACGCCGATGAAATGCTTCAACAAGCTGACAATAGTGGGATGAGCCTCGGTGGTATGATTCTAAAAAATGAAGCGGAGTTCGAAGGCGCTGACATTATTTCAGAGAAAGCGGATCAAATCTGGCGAGTGATGAGTCGTTGTATGGAGCGTGGCTTTGAAACCGAAGGCATTCTTGATGGTGGTTTGAACGTAACTCGTCGTGCGCCTAACCTACTGAAAAAGTTAGAAGCGAATGCGGCGGTTGAAAACGACCCAATGGAAATCATGGATTGGATTAACTTGTTTGCGTTTGCGGTTAGCGAAGAAAATGCGGCTGGTGGCCAAGTGGTAACATCACCAACCAATGGTGCGGCGGGCGTTATTCCTGCTGTGTTGATGTACTACCATCGCTTCATTAAAGAGTTGGATACTAAGCAGTTAAAAGATTTCTTAGCGGTATCGGGCGCGATTGGTATTCTGTACAAAACTAACGCTTCGATCTCTGGTGCGGAAGTAGGATGCCAAGGTGAGGTAGGCGTATCATCCTCTATGGCGGCTGCGGGATTAACGGCACTACGCGGTGGCAGCAATGAGCAGATCTGTATTGCGGCGGAAATCGCGATGGAACACTCATTGGGTATGACTTGTGACCCAATTGGCGGCTTGGTTCAAGTGCCGTGTATCGAGCGAAATGCGATGGGTGCGATGAAGGCAATTAATGCATCTCGCATGGCATTGAAGCGAAACAGCAAGTCTTTGATCTCACTCGATAAGGTCATCGCAACCATGTACCAAACCGGTAAAGACATGAACAAGAAATATCGTGAAACATCACTCGGTGGTTTAGCCTTGATCCATCTAGCTCATCCTTGTGAATAGCTAAGCCAGTTAACCCAGTAAATAATAACGTTAAGCCCAGAGCCTTAGACTTTAGAAATCTATCGCGGCTGGGCTTTTTGTTTTATGTGTTTTAGGGAGCTAATCTGAAAGCGGTAATCGATAGCTGTTTTTCAACTCTTTTACTGAGATGTTCGACTGAATCGCGCTCACGCCTTTGACTCTTCTGATCGAGCTAATACGCTCAAAGTACTCTTCTAAATCTTTCGCCAACACTTGCACCATGTAATCGGCGCCGCCTGCAATGCAGTGACACATTGGAATCCAATCGGTTACCGCGACAAACTCTTCGAACGGTTCTGTGTTTTCAACTTCATGATTGCCTAGTGTTACAAGGGTAAAACCAGCCACATGAAAGCCTAATTTCTTACGATTCAGCTTAGCGGCGTAACCATCGATATAGCCAGTTTCTTCCATGCGTTTCCAACGACGCCAGCATGGGGTTTCGCTGAGGTTGACCTTCTCTGCGAGCTTGCTGTTGCTCATGCGTCCGTCTTGTTGGATATGTTCTAAGATGGCGATATCTGTGTCATCTAACACTTCTTTGGTGGATTCTTTCTGTTTCATGGATATTTTAGAAAAGTCTTGCTCAGATTTGGATTAATATTAGCCTATATAGCAATTTAATTCCTAGTCGAATCTGTAAACTCTCTCCCTATAAATACTTTACTTATTAGGAGTGAGAGGAAATGAGCTCTCAATTAATGCTGGCGTTCTTGCTATTTTCAACATCAATTGCAATTACCCCTGGGGCAGGCAATATCGCATTACTTGGGATTTCAAGTCATTATGGATTTGCTGCGACTTTACCTTTTATCTCTGGGAACGCTGTTGGCATCATCATCGTACTGGCGGGTTCTAGTGTCGGTTTGGTGAGCCTATTTACCCTTTACCCAGAGCTATACAGCATTTTGAAATACGCGGGTGCGGCTTATTTGCTGTTCATGGCGTGGTCGATTGCGAATATGCAAATCGAAGAAAGCACCACCGACAATCGTTCAGGCTTTGTGTCGGGTGTGTTGGTGCAGGTGTTAAATCCTAAAGGTTGGATAGCGTCATTAACCGTGTTTTCGCAGTTCATCACTCCGAATGCAGATTACTTGATTCAAGTCGTGACCATTATCGCGGGTATGGTGATTACCGGTGTACCGTGCATGTTGGTGTGGGCGTATTGCGGCACCATGCTTAAAAAGCTACTGCAATCACCAAAACAGATGATGTTTGTGAACCGTTGCTTGGGCGGAAGCTTAGCGATGGTGGTTGCCTTTATGCTTTATCAACCGGCGTAAATCACAAAGAAAAAAACCACTCCTAAATCCATAGGAGTGGCGTCTAAATGTCGACTAAGTCGTTAACAGTAAAGAATTAAGTTAACAAAATATTTAAGGAACTTGAGTTAAAAGCTTTAAGCTTTTCAGTGTAAAGGTTAAGCGGTTTCAGCCTCTTTAACTGGAGCTGAGTTACGGATTAGGTGGTCAAATGCACCTAAGCTTGCTTTCGCACCTTCACCCATCGCAATGATGATCTGTTTGTAAGGTACGGTTGTTACGTCACCCGCTGCGAACACACCTTTCATTGATGTTGCGCCATGAGCGTTAATTTCAATTTCACCGCGTGGTGAGAGCTCAACTTTCGAACCCTTCAACCATTCGCTGTTTGGCATTAGGCCGATTTGAACAAAGATACCTGCGAGTTCAATCTGTTTAAGTTCATCGGTGTTGCGGTCTTTGTATTCCAGACCAGTTACGCGAGTTCCATCACCCAATACCTGTGTGGTTTGAGCCATCTTGATGATTTCGATGTTTGGCGTTGCGTTCGCTTTGTCGATAAGTACTTGGTCAGCGCGCAGTGTGTCCGCAAACTCAAGCACAGTTACGTGTTCAACGATACCCGCTAAATCAATTGCCGCTTCGATGCCTGAGTTACCACCACCAATAACCGCTGTTTTCTTACCTTTGAATAAAGGACCGTCACAGTGTGGGCAGTAAGCGACGCCTTTATTGCGGTACTCTTGCTCACCCGGAACGTTCATTTCACGCCAGCGAGCACCGGTACTTGTGATAACCGTGCGAGCTCGTAGTGTTGCGCCGCTCTCTAGCTCAACGTGGATGTAACCGTCTTCAGTGTCTTCTGCCGCAATGATGTTTGCAGCGCGCTGCTCAGTCATTACTTCAACACCGTACTCTTTTACGTGCTCTTCAAGGCTTGCCACTAATTTAGGGCCGGTGGTTGCTTTCACTGAGATAAAGTTCTCAATCGCCATGGTGTCCATCACTTGACCGCCGAATCGGTCAGCAACCACACCAGTACGAATGCCTTTACGTGCAGCATAAATTGCCGCTGAAGAACCTGCAGGGCCGCCGCCGACAACCAATACATCAAACGGTGCTTGTTGGTTTAGGTTTGCTGCTTTCTTTTCCGCTGCGCCTGAATCAACCTTGTTAAGGATTTCAGCCAGTGACATACGGCCTTGACCAAATAGCTCACCATTAACGAATACACTTGGTACTGCCATGATGTCGCGAGACTTCACTTCATCTTGGAATGCTGCGCCGTCGATCATCGTTGTCTTAACCAGAGGATTAATCGCCGACATCATATTGAAGGCTTGAACCACTTCTGGACAGTTTTGGCATGAGAGCGAGATAAAAATCTCTACATTAAGCTCTTGATCGAGTTCTTTAATTTGCTCGATTACGTCCGCTTCAAGCTTGATAGGGTGACCACCACTATGAAGCAGTGCTAGAACCAGTGACGTAAATTCGTGACCCATTGGCAAACCGGCAAAACCGATCGCGGTGCCTTTCTCTTGGTTCACGACCTGCATGATAGGGCTGCGAGTGCTTGCGCTGTCATCGCGAGTCACTTCAATTTTATCGGTTAAAGACGAGATGTCATTCGCCAGATCTTGAAGTTTGTTCGCGGTGTCGCTGCCATCCAGGCTAAGCACTAACTGAACATTGGTTTTTAGGTTTTCTAGGTATGCTTTTAGCTGCTGCTTCATTGCTTGATCTAACATAATCGTGCCTGCTCTTAAATTCTGTGTCTTGGTATTGACCAATACCTTCTTGCTGAAAAAGGAAAATAAAAAGGGGGCGCAAGTCGGCAAATATTGTGGTGTTGATGTTTTGAAAGGGTGGCGCGCGACTGCCCTTTAGGAGGGGGGCCGAAGCGCGCCTGTAGAACCGTTTAGCTATTCTTGTTAGCTAGGCTTAGATTAAATCTTGCCTACTAGGTCTAGAGATGGCGCTAGAGTCTCTTCGCCTTCTTTCCATTTAGCTGGGCAAACTTCACCTGGGTTAGCGGCTACGTATTGTGCTGCTTTAACCTTGCGTAGTAGGTCTTCTGCGTCACGGCCGATGCCTTCAGCTGTGATTTCCATTGCTTGGATAACGCCTTCAGGGTCGATTAGGAACGTTGCACGGTCTGCAAGGCCTTGACCTTCACGCATAACGTTGAAGTTATTTGTGATGTTGCCAGTTTGGTCGCCTACCATGAAGTATTCGATAGTGCCGATTTTGTCAGAAGTATCGTGCCATGCTTTGTGAGAGAAGTGAGTGTCAGTTGATACTGAGTAAACTTCTACGCCGCGAGATTGAAGCTCTGCGTATTTGTCTTGTAGGTCAACTAGCTCAGTTGGACATACAAACGTAAAGTCTGCTGGGTAGAAGAAGAATACAGCCCACTTGCCTTTAACGTCTTGCTCAGTGATTTCTACGAATTCGCCGTTTTTGAATGCTGTTGCGTTGAATGGTTTGATTTCTGTGTTGATCATGATTTGACTCTCTTTCTAATTTATAGTGTTTAACGCTATCCCGCGTCGATGTAGATATATTGCATTGCCACCGAAAATTAGTGAAATCGGACATTTCTATAGATTCAATAGGCGAATCCTATCTTCGAAAGGAGAAAGCTATCGACAAAAGCTATCAAAGGTCGGCAATACCTAATTTCAGTAGCTATGCTCTTTAGGTTGTTCTCTATATTAGGTTTGTCTCTATTACCGTAGAGCGCCTATTTACAGTTTGAGCATCTATGTATAGCGAGAACATTTATGTATAGCGTGAACATTGATGTAGACAGTGTTTCTTTAAGTGAGCTGAGATCTCCTACTAATTTGCAGATAACGAAAAATTATCATTAATATAATTTATGATAATTTAAGTTAATCATAGTTTCTCCCTATACTCTCTTCATCGAAACGAAATACCGAAGTTAGACTTCGAAAAGCACAGAATAAAAAACGAATTGGAGAAAGTTATGAAAATGAATCACGTAGGCATCATGGTAGGCGACATGGACCAAGCAGTAGAGTTTTACACGAAAGCGCTAGGTCTAAGAATCGTAATGAACAACACTAAAGTGATGGAAGAGCGTGAATCAGCAATCGGCCGTATGTGTATTGCTGTATTTGGTGAAGGCTTCAAAGGTTTCAACATCGCACACCTAGTAACATCTGATGGTATCGGTGTTGAACTGTTCGAAATGGTTGACCGTGAAGAGCGTCATAATGTTGATTTCTCTCGCTTAGGCATTTTCCACTTCTGTCTACAGCTTCCAAAAGAGCAGTTTCATTCAGCTATTAAGCGCGTTGAAGAGTTTGGCGGTAAGGTACGTATGGACATTCACCGTTACCACCCAGAAGACGAACTAAAACAAGCACAAATGGTTTATCTAGAAGACCCGTTTGGCAACCTATTCGAGTTCTACTCTCACTCATACGAAGATACGTACGCGACTGATTACGAGTAATAGACGCCATCTACCTGTCGTAAGGTAGAAAAACCGAAACACCCCCTAAAGAGGATTGGTAGAGATACCAATCCTTTTTTTGTGTCTGCGGTATTTGGTTAGAGGTAACGAGTAAACTAGAGCAAACGAGTGCTTTGTGTGTTCTTCGTTGCACTAAAACAAGCCGACTGTGTTGCTCTATAGTGCAGCATTGGCTAGAGATGAAACTTAACTGATTGATAAGTATGATGTTAAACCATTGGCATATATGTTGCACTATTGTCTTTATGTAAATTGTATACAATAAAAAATACATAAAGGAAGTCACATGGAACAGAACAGTGAATTGATCTACGGATTAGACGATCGACCATCAGTCAGAGCTGCCAGTTACGCAGCGTTGCAGCATGTATTAGCCAGTTTCGTTGGTATTATCACGCCCACACTCATTATTGGCGGTGTGCTTGGGTTGGGTGAGCACATTCCTTATCTGATCAGCATGGCACTCATGGTGTCTGGGGTCGGTACCTTCATTCAAGCGAGAAAAATAGGGCCAGTTGGCGCAGGGATGATCTGTGTCCAAGGAACCAGCTTTGCGTTCTTGGGATCTGTATTAGGTGCAGGTTTTCTGGTTAAAGCGAATGGAGGTGGGCCAGATGAAATGCTCGCTACCATTTTCGGTGTCTGCTTCTTTGGTGCATTTGTTGAAATCGTACTATCGCGCTTTATCGAAAAGCTCAAAGTCGTTATCACGCCCGTTGTGACTGGAATCGTTATCACGACGATAGGTATCTCTTTGATTAAAGTCGGTGTTACTGATATTGCGGGTGGCGTTGGCGCCGAAGATTTTGGCTCTGGAAGCAATCTGATGTTGGGTGCCATCGTCCTCGGAACCATAGTCGTGCTTAACCTGAGTAACAATAATATGGTTAGGCTGTCGTCGATTTTAGTTGGGTTGGTAGTTGGCTGGGGCGTTGCCATTTTGATGGGTAAAGCGTCTATGGTTTCTTTTGCTTCTCAACCGCTATTGAGTATTCCTATCCCATTTAAATATGGCTTCGCTTTTGATTGGCAAGCCTTCCTGCCTATCGCTTTTATTTACTTGATTACCGTTATTGAAACCACGGGTGACCTTACCGCCAACAGTATGTTCTCAGGGCAGCCAGTTAAGGGGCCAAAATACATCAATCGACTCAAGGCTGGCGTGCTAGGTGACGGTGTGAACTCGCTCATCGCAGCGGTATTCAATACTTTTCCGAACACGACTTTCAGCCAGAACAACGGTGTGATCCATTTTACGGGGATCGCGAGTCGCTACATCGGCTACTTCATTGCCGCGATTCTTTTTCTGTTAGGGTTATTTCCCATCTTAGGTGCGGTTTTAATGACGATTCCAAAGCCAGTATTGGGCGGGGGGACATTAGTGATGTTCGGTACGGTTGCTGCGGCGGGCATCAAAATCATCGCCAATGAAAAACTGGATCGCCGCAGAATTATGACGATTGCCATCTCACTAGGCTTAGGGCTTGGGGTGATGCTAGTGCCGGATTTATTGAAAGAAGCACCCAAGCTAGTGCAAAGCATATTTGGGTCACCTGTAACCATGTCTGGTATTGCCGCGCTTGTGACTACCGGGTTGATGTCTTTGGTGCCTGAAACAAAAGCCAAGCAGATTTCGAACGTCGTACAGACCAGTAAAGCGTAACGGGCTTCTTCGTGCTGAACTAAGGATGTTTAACTAGAGCCACATGACATATGTGGCTCTCAACTTTAACTTATTGTGTGACGTGTTGGCATCTCACTTAACTTGGTAAATAACATAAAATTATCATTAATATAAATTATGATAATTTCAGTTAATCGTCGTATCTCCATATACTCTCTCCATCGAAACGAAACACCGAAGCGAGTCTTCGAAAAATACAGAATTAAAGAGAATTTGGAGAAAGTTATGAAAATGAATCACGTAGGCATCATGGTTGGCGACATGGACAAAGCAGTCGAGTTTTACACAAAAGCGCTAGGTCTAAGAATCGTAATGAACAACACTAAAGTGATGGAAGAGCGCGAATCAGCAATCGGCCGCATGTGTATTGCAGTATTTGGTGAAGGCTTTAAAGGTTTCAACATTGCTCACCTAGTAACATCTGATGGTATCGGTGTTGAGATGTTCGAAATGGTTGACCGTGAAGAGCGTCACAACGTTGATTTCTCTCGCTTAGGTATCTTCCACTTCTGTCTGCAACTTCCAAAAGAGCAGTTTCATTCAGCGATTAAGCGTGTTGAAGAGTTTGGCGGTAAGGTTCGTATGGACATCATGCCTTACCACCCAGAAGACGAACTAAAACAAGCACAAATGGTTTACCTAGAAGACCCGTTTGGCAACCTGTTCGAGTTCTACTCGCACACATACGAAGACACGTACGCGACTGACTACGAGTAATCGCGTTACTACCTTCCATAAGGTAGATAAACCGAAACACCCCCTAAAGAGGATTGGTAGAGATACCAATCCTTTTTTTGTTTGTGTGCTTTTTAAGTGCTCCATCATGTGGTGGCGGTTAATAAATCAACAACTTTAAGGCATTGTTAAAGTTGACGTTTTGAAGATAAAACCTTTCATGAATATGACTGAAGCGAGCGTGCTTCATGAAAACATTGCGGAATCACACTAGTGATAGCCTTCGCTGAGAACTCATAATACTCAGTTCAATACTGCTGAACCGCACTACAATGAAAATAGATAAACATTACATGAAGAAGATCTACTGAAATAGCATGAAAAAACTAAACCTTATCTTTGCCGCTTTTCTTATTACTTTGCTTGCCGGATGCTCGTCACATGCGGCCGTCGATACTTCAAAAACAAAGGGCTATGCCAATTCACATGCGCTTGTGGGAGTGGCTTCTTGGTATGGCGATAAATTCCATGGAAAACTGACGGCAAGTGGTGAAACGTATAATAAAAACGCCTATACAGCCGCTCACAAAACCTTGCCATTTGGGACTATCGTGAGAGTGACCAATACAGCCAATAACAAGTCAGTCGATGTCAAAATTAACGATAGAGGCCCTTACGTAAAAGGCCGAGTGATTGACCTTTCCCACAAAGCATTTTCTCAAATTGGTGACGTTAAGAAAGGCGTAGTAAAAGTCAAAATTGAGATTATTGATGACAGCAACACCTTTCGATACAAACACTAGAATCCCCTCCTAACCTCCCCTTGGTGTACATCTCCGCTCCCTTACCAGCAACGGGAAGGGGAGGAAAAAAACCTCGATCTCGATGATTGAATAGCATATTTATGCTTACTCGATAAGGCTGCTTTTGCAGCCTTTTTTGTGCCTTTCGATAATCCATTTTTAATAAGATTATCTTATTTTCAGTATGTGGGTTGATGATGTTATGTGGTCAATAAATCAGTGTCTTAGCTTTCTTATCATTAGGGTTCATTGAAATTCATTGTGAAATAATGAAAAGCTAACCTAATCCAAGTTGAGCTTTGGTGTGATTAACAGTGAAAGCCTAAGGGCAATTACATTTAGTTACTTACTGAAGTAAAACTGAAATATTAGTTACACGGTTCTGAAATTTTTGGTGTTTAGCTTATGGGCTTCTATATCGCATTTAAATAAGGAAATACCCGTGAAGCTAACCCCTGTCGTTGCAGCCGTAATTATGTCTTTCAGTTCAGCAAGTTTTGCTTTTAGCTTGCAACAATCTGCCAATGAAAACAGTGAAGATCTCGTATGGACAGGGCACCTAAGCCCAGACAGCGACACGGTAATGTCTGCGATGCTCGCGGCTCATATTTATGGTGGTACGGCGACAGTGCCTGAGCCGATTAATCCTGAATCGACGTTTATCTTGAACTACTGTAATGCAGAATCTCCACGTGTAGAGACAGATTACTCTTCATATCGAGTGGGGCTGGTTGACTTCAACCAAGTGACTCAATTAGCACCAACTATTGATCAAGCATCCATTGTGGCAGTGGTCGATCATCATGCGATTGGTGGCTCTCCAATTAACACCCCGCAGATTGTCGAGATGGATATCCGAGGTTGGGGTTCAGCTGCAACTATACTGGCTGACAATGCTGAAAAGCTCGATGTGACATTACCTAAACACCTCGCTTGTGTTGGCTTGGGTGCGATTCTTTCTGACACAGTGGTATTCCAATCAACAACTACAACAGATCATGATCGTGAATACGCAGAGAAGCTGGCGAAGGTTGCAGGCATTTCAGATATCGAAGACTTCGGTCAACAGATGTTGGTTGCTAAGTCAGATCTTAGCCACCTTTCATCTGAAACCATTCTGACGCTGGATTACAAAAACTTTAAGTACGGTGGCAAACAGGTGGGTATCGGTGTTGCTGAAACACTAATGGCTCAACAACTGATTGACCGTAAAGACGATCTTCTAGCAGCAATGAAGACTTACAAAAAAGAGAACGGGCTAGACCATCTGTTCTTTTCAATCACAGATACCAAGAACAAAGAAGCGAACTTATTGTGGGTGGATGAAAGCGACTATCAAGTCATCAAATCGGCTTTCAACGCTGAACCAACAAGTGACATGCTGACTTTGGAAGGTGTCACTTCACGTAAGCGCCAGATTGGCCCTGCGGTTCAAAAGGCAATTGAGAGCTTGTAAGTAGAAAGAGAGTTTGGAGGGGATTGGTAGAAATACCAATCCCTTTTTTAATTATTGGGCGTCTAAATGGGATTTGGACAGAAATGTGCCAGCGATTTTCCTAAATTAATAATTCATGGATAAATTAAAGGACGGTAAATCGTTAACTTTATATCCGCTATCGGTAGTACTGCTCATACAACCTACCGTTAGAGGTGGCGCCCTTCAATAAATACTCGTTCCAGGTAAAAAGTTCACAGTGCCTTGGCATCCAATTCTCGCTGTTAACTGCTAGTAGACTTATAACCACTTATAAATTAACGATTTAATGGGTTCTGTTTATTATCGAATTGTGACTAATTCTGTAGACATAAAAACCAGGTTACATAATAATCTCAATCAAATTTCTAAATGGATCAACCAATACCTGCGCTCTCAACACTAGATGTTAATTGGATATTCATTTCACAACGGTTGGAAAGACCATTGTGCAAGTTATGGGTAATTAATCAAATCGGAAACATCATCATGTCACTCTCCATCATAAAAAAACAAATAGCAATTACGTTGCTATTGGCGTTATCAGGATGCTCATCATCCGTCACATCTTCTAGTTCAACTGCTCCATCTGAACCTGTAGTGATCGACCGCAGCTTCAAGCCTGTAATTGGAGATAGTTACGACAATTACCTTGTGAATAGCGCTCTTTCCCTTGCTGCCTTTAATGTTGCTCAACAATACCCAAGCATCAATACTGCTCGAAATTATTACTATGATCTTTACAGTGATGATGGCTGGAAAATTAAGTTAAGAGTGCTCCGAGACGATACTGACGGAATTTATGCGTTTCAATATAACTTCACTGATGAGGATAAAGTTGTAAATCTTGGTAACTTACCAAGGCAACTGCAACTTGAATACAAAAAGGCGTTAGAAATATACACGCCTGAAATGCAAGAACTACATCAACTCGCAACAAAATACAGACAAATTTATCGCCTTGTGAGCGATGCCAACCCTGACTTAGAACTAGAATCGGAGGTTGATTTCTACAGCTTAAGCAGGAAAATCTATCCATTCATATCATTTAATGCAAAGGACAATCTTAGCACTCAAGTATCGGATCTTTCTGAAAGTATAAAGAGTGGTGCTAAAGCTGATTTCATTGACGCTCTTAAGTCTGACCGTTTTGTCTTTTGCTCAGGTAACCCTGATAACTTAAAACTGTGCACCAACAAAAAACCAGTTGAGCTTTACGGACTAAAGATGGGAATAAGCAGTAGCTGTGAGCTAACAAACTCGAGAGATTATTTATCATCTAGTTCTCCTTTTTACAGCTT
Organism: Vibrio sp. 10N.222.49.C12; assembly: GCF_041475025.1. Lineage (NCBI taxonomy): Bacteria > Pseudomonadati > Pseudomonadota > Gammaproteobacteria > Vibrionales > Vibrionaceae > Vibrio > Vibrio sp. 10N.222.49.C12. The sequence goes on from NZ_JBFRVF010000037.1 coordinate 60,655, forward strand.
TAATAACAATGGCAAAAATCCGATTTTTATCAAAGAGCAGAGGTACATAAAGGGTAATAACCTCTCCCTTCCAAAAATCGATAAAGTTAGATTTGCTTTCCTAGAATATGGGGAAGGCAAGTGTGAAGATAGATTGGTTTTAATCGAGACCTCGTTTAAAACCCAAAGTGAGTCCGTCTTCCAAGATGTTCGAAATTTTGTTGCAAGAAAAAACTACAAAGAGACAGGAATGGACATTCCGTATAACAAATACCGAACAAGGAGTGTTGATTTCAGATCTCAACAAACTGACATTTCCGTTAACCTTTCATACGAAGATAAGTATATGACGCTTCGTTACAAGCATGACTCATATAATTAACGGTCTTAAGTACTCGATGACCAATCCTAGTCATCGACTACTCATAAAAACGTGCTAACGGGTTGCCTAATTTTGACAGCGCTCATGATCTTAAATATGAGCGCAACAAGTCAGATTTAGTAGGTAATTAATTGTAAGTAAATGAATTATGAACTGATCGGTTAGATCAATACTAGCAAAAGCACACGAAATAGTTTGTTCTTACATTGAGAACGTAATCAAGTAAAACTCATAGTAGGTAAAAGCGTGTTTGCTATCGTCGGTTCATATAACCTCTGCGGAATGAAATAGCAGAGGAAAAGTGATAACTTTTATTGAAAATGATCAGACTTTATTGGAATCCAACAAACTATATTGTCCTCCGACAACTCGAACGACATTCAAGCTTAATATTAGGTTTTGTAGGGAAAACGCACGCTCTCAGAATTGTGTAGTGTATTTGATCTAACAGGTTTTGGGGCAAAGGCTAGTTACAACAGTAGCTGAAACGTGTGTGATCACCAAGCGATTCT
>NZ_JBFRVF010000038.1:0-21636 GCF_041475025.1 Vibrio sp. 10N.222.49.C12
TTCTGTAGCGAGGCTTTGGCATTGCTCTAAGTATGTGAGTGAACTTAGATGATCTGATCGTAGCTTTAAGCATTAGTTCCCTGATTTAGGAAACAAAGCCACTTCTTTCTGCTGATATTTTTCTTCAAAAGAACTTTGCCTGATGAATCTACTCCGTGAAGAGCAAAAGAAGATTTAGCTAAGTCGATACCTAAAGTTGCAATGGTCATGGTCTCTTCCTCATTTATGTTACCGACTATAAGTTTAGACGGTGGGTGGAAGTGTCCATATCATTAACAACGCCAGGTAAAACTAAAAGCCAATCTTCGCACCACATGCGAAAAACGTTCGATTCGATAAGTAAGGTTTACTGGAAAGAGACATTGTTTTGTCGTGAGGTTACTTTGCCTGTAGTGAATAAGTCATGGCCAATTATATAAGACAATAGGTCGACAAGGATTCGGTCAACTCTGCATGGAGCTGTCGCTGTAAATGCTCCGTGAATGCATCGGGGTATCTAATCTCCTAATAAATTGTGCATGTGATCCTGAATAAATGGAAGCATACTTGATATTAATTTCGATGCGAGAATACTTTCAGATTTGATTCTAATTTGCGCATATTGGTAATTTTTCCCAAAAACTTTAACGCCTCCGAAAGGGATTTCGTTACCTTTTGATACAAGTTCATAGTCTGTACCCGCTTCGAACAGCGCATAGGCTTCTTGATCATGACAATTTAATACTAGATTTTTGATGCGAGTATTTTGGCACAATATATCTAACATAAACATAATACTAACCATTCTAGGGGTAGGCAAAGTACCGAACGTAGAGATTACATACAGATCTACAGGTTGTTCCATGCTTTTTTCTATATCTACAAAGGGGCAGGCTGATAGTTGGTTTGGATTAAGTGATGAAGCTTGCTGCTCGATCGGCACAAAACCGTAAAGTAAATGTCCTACTAACATACTTGAAGAGTCACTAAATGTATTCAAACCCATTTTACTTTGTTGTATATCCCCAGCGTCGACACATATACCCATATAGTTTTGGTGAAATCCAACCAACTGCTCACACAAACTATGTTGTTTAGCTAATGAGCCGTGATAGTAATGAGAAAACGTTTCAGGAGCTGTTGAGTATGGCTGAAGGATACGGTTGGTCATTTTCTCAAAATGACGTTTATTCTTTATTTTGCCTTCAACGTCTGGATCAATGAGTTTTAAGACGTCTTCATCCATCAATCTCGCTATGAGTAATTGCTTAGATAATTTGGGTGATGTTACTCCTCTCTCCCAGCGACTGAAGGTTGTGAGGTCAAGCTTAGAAAAATCCGCGTCAGAGCTACTAAGTAAGTCGACCATTTCCTGTTGTGTCAATTTTTTATCTGCTCTTACGTATTCTAAAAACTGGGAAAATGTGAGTCTCATTCTTTTGTCCTGTGATTATTTTTAATTCTAGTATTGTTTAGTTCATTTCATAGTTCAAGCGCTCTAGGGGAGTTGGATTAAATGATTGAGGCCTGTGTCAACTAGATAGGATAAAACAAACTCGCATGTGAGCGTTGAATCGAGTTGGCACTCTTGTATATATAAATTTGTTAATGCCCAATATTTTCCATCAGTGGTTCCGCATAATTCATTTCATCCGGTTAGCGAGGAACGTCAATAACGGGTTTAATCATTAATGAAATATATAAACTTAAAGGAAAGTAAAAATGTCAAATTTCAAAAAAAGCGCACTAGCATCAGTTCTTCTAATGGGTATGGCGGCAAACGCTAACGCAGCAGACTCTGCAAGTGCTACAGTTGTTTGGACTGGTCTAGTTCCAGGTTCTATTGCATCAGATTCGTTAATCATCACTGGTGAAGATTCTAGCACACTCGAACTAACAGGTGAGATTGTCGCAGAAGCTGATGGTACATTTCAGACATCAAATGTTGTTCTAGAAGCTCATAAAAATACGGCTACATCAGGAGCTGAACCTGTAATTGGTGCGCTAGCTTCAGCTAACTGGACAGTTCATAGTATGAACGCTACCTACGACAACGCAGTACAACCAGGTCAAATTCTTGAAGCCTACGTGGATGGTAGTAAAGTAGCGAAAGGAGACTCTGTCGATAATAAACAGTCTATCTCAGTTTCACTAAAGCAAACTGCTGAACTAGATTCTGCCAACGTTGCTGATACTACTGTACAAGCGTCGCTAACGGTTATGGCTGACGTTGTTTAATTTGTAGACAATTCCCGATTTTAAGGCTCGTAATAATTACGAGCTTTTGTTTTTTTAACGGTGGTCAATATGAAAATAGTCTTAATACTATTGGCTTTCATAAGTATGAATGCCGATGCCGCTTTTAAAGTGCTTAACATTACCACGAGGCTAGACGTAGGCAATCTATATACAAACTCAATTACTTCTGTTGAATTTATTCCTGCAGTTTTGGAGTTAGCATCAAACCAAGATAAAACAAAATTTGATGACGTTAATACCACATTAAGAATTGAAACAGATATTCCATTTGAATCTTCGGATATTCCTTATGTTTCAACGTTGACGAAAAATACGTCAACTTGTACTGACTACTCTGGAGTGAGCAATGTTCAGGATGATTTCGTTCAATTAACGATTGATGGACAAAGCATATCGGAGGGAGAATCCGTCTCTTTTTTAAATTTCAATTTAAATGATGGCGATAATAAGTACAGTGAGCATGACATTGTATTAAATTTTAAGTCATTTAAAGATATCACCACAACAGGCCAACCGGAGAGATGTAATGGTGAGATAGAGTTCAATATTGAGGTAGATGTATAATGTTCAGGTTCAAACTCACAACAATGGCAATTTTAATGCTAATGCCTTTGTATTCTTATTCAAGTTATAGCCAAAATATTCCAGAAGGTTTTGAAGAACTGTTTGAATTGAAAGAATCAATGGTTCGTATGCGTAACTTAGATGGTTCCCTTACTTCACCGATCCCATTTTTAACGTCGTTTAACACGTTAAAATTAGACTCGAATAATAAAAAAGCGATCGCAGAGGTATCTGACTATTTAAATGATAATGCAGTGTCGGCTGAGTACCAGCAGAAAATCATAGAACAATTAATGGTTGGCATACAAGATCAGTCTGAGTGTTTAGGTAAGCTCGATAAATGTAAGTTGTACCCAGAAACATTTGAAATTGTTCATAACTATAACGATCAAGAAGTCTATGTTTTTGTATCTCCACAGATACTGTCATACTCTAATCTCGACGAAGAACAGGCATACCACTCGCCTCTGAGCCAGCACAATGGGTTAATCAATTCATTTGATCTGTACGTGAGTGAATATCAAGATCAAGACTCAATCGTTTCTTTAAATAATGAAACGACACTTGGACTGCCTTACGGATACCTCAAGACGGATTTTAATGCAAATAACAGTGATAACGGTTCTGAATTGTATGAAGCGGCGTATCACTTAGATGTCGATTCTTACTCAATGAAAGCGGGCCATTTTGAATTTGAGCCAGAGGTTAACTCTACCGACTTCTTGAATAACACCGCTCGTGTTGCTCAAAACTCGATTACGGTAGGTACCTCTAAAAAGTTACTCGTAGGTGGGCATAATAACGATAAAGTTTTAAGCTTTTATGCACCAACAAGTGGTGGAGTACAAGTATCCCGCGATGGTCGATTAATTTTTCAAGATAACGTACCAGAAGGGCAAAACTCAATTCCTTACAGCAAGTTACCATCAGGTCGCTACGAAGTCGTACTGGAAGTGACAAGTGGTGGACAAGTTATCAATACCCAGACTTATCAAGTATATAACACCAAAAGTGACTCTCTGACTAAAGGGGAAGTGGATTTCGTTGCTAGTGCCGGTATGTTTTCAGGAAGCCATTACGACTACATGGAACATGGCATTCAAAACATTGAAGATGATGTTTTTGGCAAGGCATTGGTTAACTACCAACTCTTGCGTTCGCTACAAATAGGCTTGGGCGGATTGGTAACGGACAGTGGCACAATGTACACCGTTGGTGGAGCATATAATCTGATTGATCTGGATTTGAGTGCTGAAGCCGTTTACAGCCAATTCGAAGATGCCTCTCACTTGAACGCTAATATTGGTATCCCTTATTTAAGTCTCTCTTACGAATCTTTAGATAATGAGGTTGGAGATCCAGTTGCGTCTTATATGTACGGATATGCCGATTATTCACGTCTATCGTTGAATTCTTCGTACAGCTTCCGTGGTGGACAATCTGTGTATGCGGTTTACTCGCTTAATAACGACAAGCAGCTAGACAATTTAGGTAACTCGGATGAACAGGAACAGCAGTTTATTTCCGTTGGTTACAGCACGCCCACAGTTTTAGATTCTCGAGTTAATATTAACGTCGATTACTCTGAGGCGACGGACGACACATCAATTAATTTGTTATGGAGTGTTCCGTTGTCAGACACCGTAGAAACCATCGTGGGACTGACGAGTGATAGTGATGACATTAATCAATTTAAAACAACCGTAAGACGAAATGAGTTAATTGACTCAGACTCATTTAATACGTCGCTTGAGGTGAGCAATACCTACAATCGACAACAAGATGATATGTATCAAGATGCACTATTGGCGACAAGCGGCACGACTAAATACGCTCGAATGAACGCCTCCGCCCATACGTCAACTAATGGCATGAATGGTATCAATGCAGGTTTGTCTAGTACACAAATAGTGACAACTGACGGTGTTTATATTACCGATAAAGCAGCAACATCTTATACGCTTGTCGATATTCATCAGTCGCAGAACACAGAGCAGGCGCTTGATGAGAAGGGTTACTTCTCTCTTAAAAAAGAAGGGAAAAACAACAGTAAGTTCATCGTATATAGCGATGAAACCATTGTGCCTTTGGAATCTTATAGTCAATATCGCGCGAATTTTGATTCAGAGAGCGTTGACCTTTATAACTCTGGTGATAGCAACGTAACCGTGTTTACACACCCAGGAACGGTTGCTTCTATAGAGCCAAGAGTCAGTCGAATAGTTTCGTTCGTCAGTGCTTTTAATGACATCTCAGAACAACCGATTACAGAAGTAGAGTGTCATGGAGAAGGTTGTATCGAAGTTAATGAAATGGCCGATGGTGTTTATCGAGTAACTGTATTGGAAAGCATGAACTTTGAATTGTCAGCGAAAGAAAGCCAGTGCTTATTGCCTTATGAGTTTACTTCAACAAATCAGATGAACTTTGGTCAAAACTATTGTTTGCCAATAGCTCAAGACAAACAGATAGACTTGATTGATGCAGATGAACGGCTACAAGCGATGTATTTAGGTGCATACGAAAGCTCGACTCAACTGAATAAAGCGCTTAAAAAGCTCGAGTCACACGGTTATCGAGTTATTCAGAAAGAAGTCGGTTCGTTTAAGGCAATCTATATAGCTCATGAATCTATAAACATGGCGGAAACAATAGCGCTTCATAAAAGAGATATCGATCAGTTAAAACTGCTGGCAAAGCGACTTTATCGCACCAACGCCATTACATACCCTGTCGCACAAGCTAATTAAGGAGAGCGAAATGAAATCAAATAAAGTATTATTAAATTTAGTATCACTCACCGCCATATTGTTATCTATAAGTGTACAAGCTTTTACGGTAGATAAAATGGTTATTGTCTCTGATGATAAAGGGAACGGTATCGTTACGTTAACCAACGACGAGTCTCAACCAATATTTGTCCAAGCGAAGGTTGATGAGATAAATATTGTTGACGGAGAGCAGGTAGAAAAAAAACAGTACACAAGAGACAACTTAAACGATTGGAAGGTGTCATTAACGCACCAGAAGTTGGTTTTGAAACCCGGAGAAGAGAAAGACGTTGGCATACGTAGTTTATGCCACAACGCTGCATGCGATAATTCGCAAGATTTGATGTTTATGTTGTCTTTTTCTCCAAGTGAATACAGGCCTGATGAAGTAGTGAGTGGTGTGGAAATTAATTACGGATTCGCACCCGTTTATATTATTCCTACAACACAGCCGAATTATGCTTACGAATTGACCAATAACGGTGACAGCCTGAGAGTCGAAAATAAAAGTAATACTATGCTCAACTTTTTTGTTGATGCATGTAGCGCTGTAAATACAGCCCAATGCAAACAAAAGTTTACTGTTGTATCGGGAAGAAACAAGACGTTCCCTCTAATTGAAAGTATGCAAAATAACGAGTTGACCATCACCGTGACATCTCACGACAAAAGCTATTCAAAGAAAGAAACGGTGACGAGAGGAAAAATCTAATGCCTGGACGTATCCTATATATTGCAGCGCTTATTGCATTAATGACGACAAATATGGCTCAAGCTGCGTTTGAAATTCGCGCGGAAGTTAAGGCTGGTGGTGTTCGTTGGGACAATGTGACACGTTACAACGGTAAAATGCTGCCAAGTAAGTGGGAAACTCCTCCTATGCTGCAGGCTTCAGAGGCGTGGGCGGCCGCGACGTTTTCGGCCCCCCCCCCAACTTCGATGACTTTAATCGGGGGAAGTGGAAATACTTCACCATCAATATCGATCGATATATCGGGCGTTCAATACAATACCACTGGAATTGAATTTGCCCAGTCAGCGAATACGGTGGGTGGTGGTTGCTCATTTGATGAAGTGTCATTACCAATTGTTACTGTTGAAGGTGCGAACTGTGTTTCTTCTGTTCGATTGATTAATAAACAAAAATCGAGCCCATTTATTTTCCTGAGACCTATTTTCGATATTAACGAAAGTGAAATAGTATCTGCATTCAGTGGGCTACCAGAGGGGCTATATTCCGCCTCAGTTCCGGTAAATATTCGTTACTACTACGAAAATGACGGCATAATGACTTATCGCAACATCAATGAAGTGATGTTGTTTTCATTTGATTATCAGCCTGTGCAACTCGATAGCGTGCTTGTAACTGGAGATGGTGTCATGACGCCAGTCTACGACACAATTGGGAAAAGAATAACATCGACAACATCATTCGATATTACAGCGAACGGTTATTTTAATGACGGAATTGTTTTAACCATGCCCCAACAGTCATACAAACTGGTTAATTCAAATAGCCATGGTGTGGTTATTCCTTATAGCATAAATTGCGTTCAGTGTGACCCTAGTAACTTAGTCAATGAAGGGGAATTAAGGAATCAAACCACGGCTATTTCAGAAGGTGCTGGAGTGCAAACAAGTATCAGCTTCACGTTGGACTTTGATTACGATATCGAGGGCAGCTCAGCTGTTTCCGGTGATTATTTTGATGAAGTTACGATCATGTTGGAGCCTGGTATTTAATATGAAAAAAATAAACCTAATGACATCGATTATCGCTGTGTTCTTATCCATTAGTACGTCAGCGAAAGAATTGCCTATCCAGATGAGTGGTGGTATGACGTTTTCTGCATTTGATGACAACATGGGTCAGACTGAAGCTCTTGGTTATAAGGCCTCGGTCGGATATAACATTAATGAAAACGTACTATTTGAGCTAGGCTATGTTGATTTTTCTGCCTTTTCTGACCCTGAAATAGATAGCCTCCGAGCGGTGATGATTGAGACAGATTTACTGTTACCTGTCAGTGATTTTGCTTCATTATATGCAGGAGTCGGAGGGGCGCTTTCTAGTGATGATACCAATTTAACGGCATCACTTGGTCTTAAATATCAACTGAGTCAAAATTGGTATGCTGACCTTGGTTATCAAGGCATCTTTGATTTAGTTCGACAACAAGACGATCTATACGCATTTAATGCACTATTGGTTTATCGTTTTTCAAGCAATGAAGCGGAAGAGGGCCTTTCAGATATTAATCCAAGGCCCAATGTCGAACAGCCTATTGAAGATCCGACTCAAGTAACAACGGCGGAAACCCAATTGGCGGCTATTGTCCCAATTAAGAAAGCCCCATCGTGTCAGCAGCGTTTAATTGAATACCGAGTAGCTTCTGGCGACCATTTACTAAAAATAGCAAATACATTTGATATTTCATTGGATGAATTGGTTGAAAAAAATATAAATTTTAATAATCGTAATTTGAATCTTATTTACCCTGGTGAGAAAATAGTTTATCCCAAAATTGTCTGTTTAGAGTAAATTGGCTGTTTATATTAAATTTCCTTCCTTGAAACAGAAACACTGCCATTTTGGGCAGTGTTTTTTTTCGTAGCTATAAAACTTTGACTATCTCTAAATATCACCTGTTAAAAATCGATTTTAGGAATGCTATTTAGTTTACTTTAAGGTTGTTTAGAATTTACCTTTCAATTAATTAACTTAGAAAATGGAATAATGAAATTAAACTATTTACTTGTTTGTACAGCATTAATATCATCAGCAACCGCATACGCTCAGTCAAACCAAAGCGATGTATTTGTCGGGCTACAATCCGGCTATAACTTTGCAGATGAAGTTAAAGATGTTGATGAGATGAAAGACAGTTGGCTTCTCGGTATCTATGGTGGCTATCAATGGAACAAGAACTGGAGCGTTGACCTCGGTTACCAACATTGGGACACCTTTGATGCTAACAACAATGCCTCAGACATTGAGACAAGTATCATCCAGTCTGGTGTTCGTTATGATTGGGTGTTTTTAGAACAATGGTCTGCGTTTGGTAAAATCGGTGCTGCATATTGGAATTTAGACAATAAAAGCAATCAGTCGGGCAGAAAGCAGAGTGACTCAGGCGTTTCGCCAATGGGTGAATTAGGTTTAGCATACAATATTTCAAGACATTGGCAGGTGAATACTAGCTACCAATACGTTCATGAGGTAGGTGATAACTCACCTTCGATTGGGTTGTTTAATAACCACAGCGCATTGTTAGGGTTAAAATATCGATTTGGATTAGGTAAGGAAACATCGAATGAAGTTATTGAGAGTCAGCGACCTAGTCAACTAATCGAACCTAACGTTGTTGAAAGCAAACTAAAAGAAGAGGTCGAAAATACAAATAAAGTACCTTTAGTGCTACCTACTAGCGTTGACATCGATTCGTTTGCCGTGTCGAGTTCTGACTTATCAAAAGTACAGGCCTTTAAGGTAGATAAAATCATTCAATTGATGAAACAGAGGCAAGAGTTGCAAGTGATTATCGTTGGCCATTCTGACAATGAAGGTTCGGAAACTTTGAATAAGCAGCTAGCAGGAAAGCGTGCAAGTAGTGTTGCTCAATATCTTGAAAACGCACAGATTAGCCGTGATCGAATGAATGTTTTTTCTGATGGCGAGACCAACCCAATAGCAGATAACAATACTAATGCTGGACGTGCCAAAAACCGTCGCGTAAATATTGGGTTTGCTTATAACTAGATGATTATGGTGACACAAGTACAAAGGGCACAATCGTGCCCTTTGTACTGTTTTCTTTGTCTTACATTTTATCAACCACATCAATCCCGCATCCCGCATCTTAGAAATTCAGAAATGCCCAATACCTTCAAACCTGAACGCGCGATACTCCTCATCAATCGAGCTACTCACCTTTTATCGGTTGGGCTCGTAAATATGCCAATTAATACCTCAGTTATATACATGAAGGTCAAATATAAGAGAGCGGAGTAATGTTCGGATCAAATATTTTAAACATGTATGTACTCATTCTTTTCGCGCTTGGTGCTATATACGCACTCAGTAAAATAGACGAGTAACATCAATAAATATATCATTTTTAGTAGAGAGAAACATGATAATTAAATCTAATCTATTCACAGTATTCGTAATTAGTGCGGCAATGACTTCTACCGCAGCCAATGCTTTTAATGTCGATAAAATGATAGTCGTCGCGGATCAAAAGGGCAATGGTGTCGTGACACTTATTAATGACGAGCCTCGCTCGATTTTTGTTGATGGAAAAGTAGAAGAAATTCAAGTGGTTGATGGTGACAAGATCGTTCGCCATCGTTATACAAGAAATAACCTGAATGATTGGAAAATATCTCTTACGCATCCAAGGTTAGTTTTAAAACCTGGTGAAGAGAAAGACGTGGGTATTCGTAGTTTATGTCACAACATGTCTTGCGATAACAGCAAAGATTTGATGTTTATGCTGCCATTTACTCCTAGTCGTTATAAAGAAGAGGGAGAGAACATTCACGGTGTCGAGATAAACTATGGTTTTTCACCAGTTTATATTATCCCAACGACAATGCCAAGTTTTGATTATAATATTTACAATCAAGGTGACAATTTGCGCATCGATAATAAGAGTAATACGTTAATTTATGTCGATGTTAATTCATGTAATATCGATAATAAAGTGCAATGTAAGCAAAAATTCACTGTTATGTCAGGCAGAGATAAAACGTTTCCTCTATTGAGTGGTGTTCAAAGAGAGCAGCTTAATGTGACTGTCACGTCTTATGATAAGAGTTACTCTAATGGAATGAAGTTAATTAACTAAGAGTGGGTGATTGTATTGTAAATTATTAGTGTCTATTTAACTGATTAATTTTAATTTAGGATGGTTGGTCTTTGATAAATTTAAAAATAACAGACATGGCACTTTGATTTATAAGAAAATCACATATGCCCAATATATTTTTGTTGGCAAAGGGTAATATGAAATTTAAAAATGTATGAAGAAATTAGTGAGAAAAACTATGAACGACTTAAATAAAAACTTGAGGTGCGGTATAGGTTCGAGCTTAGCTTTTGCAGTAACACTTGGTCTTGTTGGGTGTGGCGGTGGCGGCGATGGCGGCGAAAGTAGTACCGGGCAGTCTTCTGAAACTCAATTAGCAACAGTTTCAGCTCAAAATGCCACTTACTCAACTGGTTATTCAGAATTATTTGAAGTTGACCTATCATCAAAGGTCTTTTCATCTACTGGCGGCGGTTTTGCGCTGAGTGAAGTCGAGGTCTTGTCTAACGATAATAGCTGCCAAGTAGAAAGTATCACAGAAACTGGGTTTGTAATTCAGGCCTCTGATACCAAGGTGTGTGATTATCGGTATCATGTGACCCCTAGAATATTGTCGCCAATGGGACGTGTAGCTGAAGCGCCAATGGCAATGAGCAATAATAGTAGTGGAGAAGATTCGAACTCTGCGATCGCACGCATTGCGGTAAGTAGCGATCCTAGCTCAACCGAATTGGTTCCAGTGAGCGCAACAACACTGATTAACGAAGATGTGAGCGTTTCACTGAAAAGCGAACTGGATAAAGTTGGCTTTACGTTAGGTGACGAGTTTGTATTAACGGAGCTTACATTGCCGTACGCTCGTTCTAGTTCAGTTAAAATAAATGATACAGATGATCAGGTCTTGGAATATACACCGCCGCAAGGTTTTACCGGCATTGACCGTGTGCTCTATACCTTCGAAGATTCAGGGAACGGCTTAGTATTAATGGGTGTTTTGGATATCGCAGTAGGCTATGAGGCGAACCAAGGCTTTACGATTAATGATCCTATTGAATATCCCGATGCTGTTAACGTCTCTACGGAAATAGAAATCGACATCAGTGAATTTGTAACATCTGATGATGGTGATGATTATCAATTAGTTTACGTTAATACATTCAACGCCGAAGCAGCCTCTAAAGATCCGCAGAACACCGGGAACAAAAAGATCGTCTTTCAAGCATCAAAGCCGGGCTATCACTACATAAGTTTTGCCGTCAGTGATCATAATGGCGTTTATGATATGGGTTTGATTCGTGTAGAGGTTGTAGATCCAAATCAGTCAGGTAAATGGGGAGACATTCCTTATTTAGCGGATGTGTTTACTGCGCCCCTTACTGCGGTTGACGCAGCATATCAAGGCCTAGCTTACGATGCCAAACTCAGTGATACAGCGTACTCGCCGGCAATCGACATGGCAGGGGTGCGTTACCCAACAGCGGTAGAGTATTGTCAGCAAAGCGGAGCTTCGCTGCCAACGGTAGAGGAACTTTCGCAGATGGGAACAAACATCAATGTGCAAACTCTGCACAATTGGCCTGCGGACTACACGTACCTTGCTTATGACGATGTGGCTGAAGAGGCTAAGTGGGTAGACTTGTCTGACAGTGGCAGCGTTCAGACGGGAGCCCTTAGTCCGACAGGCTATTACTATGCGACATGTTTCAAGCAAGGCCTGATTCAGGTGCAACCTGACTCAAGTACAGAGGTGGTGGCGAATGGTACCGATGTTGGTACGGTATCTGTGGAGCTGAAACTGGGCGATGAAGTTAGGCCAGATACGCAAATCAGTGCATCGGTCTCTGGTGATTACGCAACACTTTATCCTGAGACGCAAACAACCGACAGCCAAGGTATCGCTGAGTTTACATTAAGCAGCACGAAAGCTGAGACGGTGACTGTAACTTTTGATGTCGGCGGTGTGACTCAAACTCATGAAGTAAAATTCATTGGCGATGAAAAGACCGCAGGTGTGACATCAGAAGCGACGATCAACAACGCTTCCTACACCTCAGTTGAAGGTAACCAGGTAACGGCAACCCTGAAAGATGCCTATGACAACCCGGTAGAAGGTTATTCGGTTACGTCAGAGGTAAGTAGCGGCAAGCACCCTGGCACGTCCGAGATTGTCAAGCCCCTTTTGGTAAAAGAGACGGAAAACACAGATTCGAAAGGTGAGCAAAAAGTCCGCGTAACATGGGATCCGCAGTATCAAACGCCGAACGCCAACATGACGTTTAGCGTGAACTCGTCTTACACCACCACAGATGGCATGACTTCTGATTCAACCAGTCAAGTGACCTTTAATGCCTACCTTTGTGGGGGGCAAGTCGGCGATGATGATAAAGCAAACGCCGCGGGTGACTGCATCAAAGTGGCGGAAAACGGCGGAAAGCTGTATACCGGAAACCCAAGTGTCAGCTTTTTACAGGCTATAGACTACGCTGAGTATAGTTCTACTTACAAGGAGTCTGGTTACCGCGGCCCTACTAACGGTGTGTTTGCTCGTTTCAATCACCCTAAGGCCGTCCAACTTTGTACTCAATATAACAACATTAACCTCCTAGGTAAGAGTAATTGGCGTTTACCAACGAAAGATGAGTTGGTGAGTCTTTATAGCACCCATTCAAATATGTTTGCTGTGAAGGGTTGGGCGACCTACTACCCCTACTGGTCGGCGAAGCCTAGTGCTAACGACTACTACGGCGTGCTCCTCAGCGTTGGCGACTTCTACCGCTACGACCCCGCCTATCATGGCTACGCCTCGTGCGTTTCAGGTTCTTAGGGTTTCACGTTCAATGTTTAGAGTTTGCGGCCCGCAGGGCCGTTTTTTCTTTTTAAAAAATTAAAGGTTTATTTTTAAACTCAGTAAGGATAGAGATGGATATTGAAACAAAACTCAAGCTGAGTCAGCAACAAGGTAAAATCATCGGTATTCATGAAGGCATATTTGTTCGCTTTTATGACCAAGCGCTCTACGCATGGCAGCAGTGGGTGGAAACTCGCCCCTCTTTGCCTGCTTTAAAAGTCTCGGCTAAAGTGGTGAAAAAAATCGGTTCACAATGTGTTCTATCGGGTGGGTTACCCGCAAGTAGCCTTGCGAAAATAGGCGTGTATCCTGACAAAAAAGGCGTCATCAGTATTGATTTTTGTGCCGATATGTCTAATTGGTCATCCATATAACGAACGTTACCTTTTACTTTAACTCGTGCTCAATAAAGTGCTCTAGGTCATTGAGGTAATAATTACCCATTATTGGCTCGTGACGCTACCTATCGGCAGGCCTACCCTTAGGTAAGGCGCTTATGTTTAGGGATCGCGTGCAAAAGAAACTGCTCCCCTGTTCGAGTAAGAGCTTCACGTGCGGTATCGTGAGTAATAATTTCCTTGGTTACTTCAATAAGGCAACGCTGTTTAAGTAGGGTAATGGTGGCATTGGCAACAAGCTACTCTATTTTATTGAGTAGAAGGGATTCATCTATCTGGTTAAAATAGCTGTATATGTCCAACGACATTGCCCATTGGAGCTTTGGTTGCCTCATTAATTTTTGGCTTTTTTCTATAGCCGCGTAGGTTCCTTTCCCTTTACGGTTTGCGTAAGTGTCGTCAATAAAACGCTTTTCCATTAGCGGGATTAAGTGACTACACACCCACATTTGAGCAATTCGGTCTTTGAATGAAGGGGCATAAACCTTTCTGAGTTTAGGTTCGGTAATGGCGAAGTGTTGGTGGGCTCAAGGCATACGAGCCGCTAAGTATGGCATGATAGAGCTCGTGGCAGTGTGTTGTAACTGCAATGTCTGTGTGGCCTTTTGTTGGCTACGACCTGCAAGTTGCGCACTACGGAGTAACTCAGAGACAAGTTTGTGACGAATTGACTAGGGATAATTATGGGGCAAACTCACGGGAAAACACGTATTTCGTCAATTTTTATGCAGACTGTAGCCAACCCTATAAATGGTATTAATTTCAATCCATCCACCTAACCTAAGAAGCTTCTTTCTCAAAGACATGATCACCATATTTAACGCATTATCACAAACGTACGAATTGGGCCAACCAGTTTGGAGCAGGTGATATTTTGTTAAATGTTCCCCTTCATGAGCGAGTAACTCTTCGAGAACTAAAAATTCACTGAGTGTGAGTCGAATGGGTTTAATTGTAGGGCAATCCTCAATAGAGAGCCTTAGCGACCCATGGTGCAAAGTAATTTTCATAAACAAACAACCAGTTTAATTATCATGCCCGTATTATTTCTCTTCTGTGCTTGAGGACAAGGTCGGGTTGCATATTAAATTGGTTGTTATGCCTACCTAATGGCTTTTCATTTTAACTTACAGATCAAATGAGACCATCTTGTTCTCTGTTTTGGTCGTCGTGGTTACTTCACTTTGTTTGAGCTCTAGCTTGCAGCGTTCACTGAGTGAGTCGAACGCGACTTGATTGCTAATAGGGTTTGAAGCGCAGTCAGAAGTCGGTACTTTCCCTGTCCAACGCACAGTGACATTTGCGGCCGCCGAGTGAAAAGAGATAAGTGTTGATAATACTGCTGTTGAAATAAAGAGTAACGAACGCATATTTAGGCACCTTTTGCCATTGCTGTATTCATGTGCCTAGTTTGGTAGCTATAGGGCAGGTTGTAAAATAAATAGTTATAAATTCAGTTGCATTGAAACTTGAAAAGTAATTTGTAGCAGAGGGAATAATAGGAAACCAAAATAAAGGCTGGCAGTGAAAATTAAAACGGAGTGGGCGATGAAAGGGGAGGTTAATCTAAGGACGTTAAACTTGAGGGAAATCATTTAAGGGCAACGGGTTAGCCTAATGAACCGTAGTTAGGAATAGCCACGGCATCAAATTAACCGCATTTGGAATTAACAAGAATCTAAGCTTCGTAGGCTAACAATAACTTTGAGCTTGGGTGCGCAATGCATTTTTTAGCTTCGTCGGCAGTTGTGAACGGTGTATACCCTGGATAGCACCCTCTAACGACCAAACCAATTCGATGGTTGGCTTATGGCGGGTATGCTGTTGGATAGCCTCTACAGCCCCAATCGTGCCCAGATTTTTGAGTTTCTCAATGGAGTTGATGCCCGCTTTCTCAAGAAGTTGCTCGGTTGAGAATCGCATGTTGGGTAAGTCTTTGAGCCTTTCTGGCTCAGAAAGATAACTACTACGTGATCTTTTTATTTGGTCTAGTGCGAATTCCGTTTCACATAGGGTTAAAGAATACTTGCTCCAAGGGCTTGCTGGTAACTTGTAATAATCCGCATTCTGACATATTCCTAGTGAGATTGCATTCACCTTGGGATAGTTTTTGTTAATAAACTAGCTTTCTTGTGCCGATGTACCTCTGAGATACAGCTCCCCACTTTTATGTAGCACGAGCAAGACGTTATCTACATAGAAGGCCGTTACGCCAAATATTTGTTTTATAGACACTCGACCTAATTGTTCCAAGTGTCTAAAAGTATGTCTGAAAAGATGAGCCATTATTTTTATTCGATAATTGTACATAGTCTCTTTTATTATCCAAATATAGCCGCGTAGTGAATATGGCATAAGTCAAATTAAAAAAACAGTAAATGCCATGGGCATGCCGGTTATTTAAATTCTCGATCTGCCATATCAGTTTTGTAACAGACGTTCAAAATTAAGGGTTTTCATGGAAGGCGGGAGAAATTGGTATGTATAGCATTGACACAAAAGTATTTTTTATGGCGACGGGTTGTAACTTTCAATCGGATATTGGCGTTCGTTTTCGTCAAATTGTTATTAGGAGTTTGCACAAGGTTAGTGACGATATTCTTAACGGGAGTGAGTCCAATCGAGCGCTTGCCCATAAAGTGAAAGGCATTGCGTTATCTTGCGGGGCTATAGAGATTGCAAGAGTTTGTCTCAAGTTGGAGCAATATGACGCGGTAATCAATGAAAGTGCCGGGAAAAAGATTTTGATAGATGTCTCTAACGCCATGATTCGCCTTTGTGACGCTTAAGTTGGAGGGTATGAACGTGTCATTCAAAAACAAAATCATTTTCACCAACGCAGCAATACTGGTTCTATTTGTGGTATTGCTTACGTACTCTGCTATCGAAATCGTCCAGGTTTCTTCACAAAACCAACTTGAAGAGATAAAGGAGAGCATTACTGGGAATAACAAAAAGCTTCTACTTACCTTTGTGAAAGCTCAAAGTGTAAGCCTTGATAAAGAGGTCGAGTTGGTCACTGAGGAAGTGGGTCATGTGGCGATTGATTTTGCTCGTGATTTTGTTAATGAATCGAAAAACGAGGCACTTCGTAATATACAGTTGGCTTATATCAATACTAAGCTTAAGCCCTTTATCAAAAAGGTCCGTTTTGTTGACACTGAACGTAATCAAGAAGTCTCTATCACCGAAAATGGCATTGAAAGCCGCTATATTTCTGTCGATCTTAGTCGCATGGTCCACTATAAGAATCTCTATATAGATAAAGAAGTTAAAGAAAAGCGCGTCGTTAGGTTTACCATTTATATTCGTCCAGAGCACTGGGATAACGCGTTACTCAAATTTGATGTCGATTTAGAAGATTTTTCTCGTTCACTGACTTTTGAAAATATGATCGATGAATTCCAATATCGTTATTTCTTAATAGACGACAACGGCAAGCTTATCGCGTCGAATCTACAACAGAATGTTGACCAATTGATGTCTGAAAGTGTTTTTGATGAACAAACTCAGAAGAGTGTCGAAAGCTATATCATGTCATATAACTTGGGTAGTTTTGTGGTAAGTGGCGAGAAGGGCGTGTTCAATGTCACTTTTGTTAAGAACCGTCTAACCGGCTGGAGGTTAATTTTGGTCACGCCAGAGCATGTGATTCGTTCTAGCTATGTGACCACCGAAGCGCTGGTTTTATCTGGTGATAACTCGTTGATCAAAAGCCTGTTCTTCGCCTATATCCTTTTGCTTGGTTTGTTTTTGGCTATTAACTCAATCGCGGTGAATAAGATGCTCGTGCCTATTACTAAATTGATTGCACAAGCTAAACATTTAAAGCAGCGTGATTTTAATAAAGCCATACATACGGTTCATAGTAATGGAGACGAAATTGAGCAGCTTTCTAAGGCTTATTCTGAGGCTGGGGTTCAGATTAAAAATTTAATTGAAGGGCTTGAATATGAAGTTGAAGAGCGTACGAAACAGTACGAGGTAGCAGCGCAAGAGGCGAGTGAGGCGAATAATCAGAAATCAGTGCTGCTTTCAAATGTGTCCCATGAGGTTCGCACGCCACTGAATGCGATTATTGGTTATACGCATATGCTAACTAACAGCAAATATTTTGATGACCATAGCCATCAGCTGAATGGCATTTCGAGTGCGAGCAATACTATTTTAGGTATTGTGAATGACCTATTGGATTTTGAAAGAGTAAAAGCAGCAAGCTATTCATTAAACCCTAAATGTCTGTCGGTGATGAGTTTAATACGCGAAATTGAAAATACGTTTTTGCCGCTTAGCGAGTCTAAACAATTGTCGCTTGATATTATCTGCAACGTCGATTCTTCGACAACATTGATGATTGATGAGCTTCGTATAAAACAAGCGATCAGTAATATAGTTTCGAACGCATTGAAGTTTACAAATAAGGGGGGAGTGACAATCGAAATTTCATCCGACGATAAAGTATTCAATATCTCAGTAAGCGATACTGGAGTCGGTATTCCCCAAGATAAATTGGATGCGGTGTTTAACGGCTTTGAACAGGTTAATCAAGAAGATCATCAGTTTGGTTTTGGTTTGGGCTTGGCAATAACTAAAACCATCGTAGAATTAATGAAGGGTTCGTTGCGTGTTGAGAGTGCGCTCGGCACCGGTAGTACTTTTGTTATCTCACTCCCTGCCCAAGAAATTATGGATGTTCTTGAGTGTTCAAACGGTGTTGCAGAGCTGACATATGATATTAGAGAGCGTTTAGACTACACAAGTAAAAAAGCCTTGATCGTTGATGATGTTGAGTTCAACCGAGAAATTCTAGAGTTCCACTTAAACGCGTTGGGTTGTGAATGCATGACCGCGAATGATGGTTTGGAGGCTTTGGCGCTCGCTTCTGAACATGAGTTTGATGTTGTACTTACGGATATTTCTATGCCGGTTATGGATGGTATTGAGCTTGCTTCTGAGTTAGAAAAGCGTAAGCCATCGTTGCCTATAATTGCCGTTACGGCACGGGCCACCATTCAAGAAGAGTCTCGAATGAACCAATACTTTTCGTGCTATTTAACCAAACCGCTTAACCCGAGCGATTTAAAGCTAAAGCTTCATTGCGCTTTATCAGGTGGTACTTGCTAACTTAGTTAAATACTCCTGCCAATAATCTGAGGGTAAGCAATCTTCTGATCTTCACGTGTTATTTTCATCTGTTTTTTTGACAGTTATGATGAGCATTGCCATCAAGGCAATGCTCAAACTGTTATGAAAATAACACTCATCCAATAAGTGTTGATTGTGACTGGTTAGGCATTTCTAAATTATTCAATCACAGTTTGCCCTTAGCTTTTGTTCGTATTTAATTAAAAATAAGCTAAACCACAATAAAAAATAAGAAAGTAAAGCTATGTTTGGAAATATTATACGTACGTTTCGTGTTAACAATGGTTTCTCTCAAACTAATTTTGTTGATGCGATTCAAAGAAGTAGCTCTAACTTTAATAACTTGGACGTTGTGACACTAAGCCGCTGGGAAAGGGGAGTAACAACTCCCCACTTAAAACGTCAAAACGAGTTACTGGATCTTATTGGAGTCAACATATTTGATGTTTGGGAATCAAACGACTCACAGTCAGTCCTCACAGGGTTAACGAATAAATTTAATAACAACGGTTATATTGACATGAACATGCACGTCCAAACAGAAGTAACGACGATAAACTCAAATAATTCCTTTCTTCTGGGAAAATTAACCAAATTAATTGATGTCATATTTGAATATGAAGATAACGTTATTCTAAGTAATTTAGAAGATTTAGGTCTGAGTAGAAAGGCAATTATTGAAAAAATAATAAATCAATATTCTGGGGAACTAACGCTTGTTACGGTTAATGGGCAATTAATTGGGCACTTATTAAGTGCCAACTATAAACTTGCAGTAGATTTTTTTGAGACAGTCTTAGTATCTAAAGAAGATAGAGCACATTTAGTGGTTACTTTTAACTGTACTCATTATTCGTCATTTACAGACACAATGGGCAGAGAGGCCTACAAGTATCTACAAAGCCTAAATCCAAACAAGGATCTTTATATACTGTTGAAAAATAGGAGGATTTTTGATCTGTTCTTTTCGTTGGGCTGTGAGTATCGAAGTGTAAGAAGTAACGATAGAACAATGAAGGTCATGAATTTGGATTCAAAGAAAATGAAATCACAACGCTCTTGGATGGATATTATTGCAAACTATAAAGGTGAAGAGAATGAATAACACAGTATTGATTGTTGACGATGTTGAGCTATCAAGAGAAGTCATTAAAAATGCGGTCTCCTCATCTAATAAAAAAACATCTGTACAGTTTGCAGAAAATGCGTTCGACGCAATGAGCAAAATGAAAAACACATCATTTGATTTGGTTATCATGGACATTATGATGCCCAATGGGGATGGATTTGAACTCTTGAGTATGATGTCGCAACAAAATATTGAGTCTAAAATAATCATTACTTCAGGTTTGGATAAATCCATTGTTAGCTCGGTGAGCATGCTTGGAAAGCTCTATGAGTTAAATGTTGTCGCTTCATTAGAAAAGCCTATTTGGTCTAACCAGATAAGCGAGTTGGTTGATAAAACACTTGAAGTTGAAACCATAACTAAAGGCGAGAATGGCTTTGGTCATCGTGCGACAATCATTGATGATGACTTTCCTATAAACCTGGTTTATCAGCCGCAAGTTGTTTCGGATATAAATGTGATTTCGGGGCTTGAAATGTTGTCACGATGGTCTGATGTAAACGGGACCTTACTTCCACCGAGCTATTTTTTGCCAGTAATTGAAGAGCTGGGAAAGCAAAAAGTTTTTACCAATATCGTGATCAATAAATTTATTCAGGATTATCACCTTTACTTCAGTGAATTGGACAAATCGTTGAGGTTCTCGATTAACATCGATCCTAATTTGCTGATTGACGAATCTGTTGTCGATAACCTACTTGATATTTATAAGCAGGGTATTGAGCATACTATCGTTGTAGAGCTGACGGAAAAGGGTCTTTCTGGTAATATTGAAAAAGAATTGTTGGCAAATGTTTTACGACTTAGGCTGAATGGTTTTGAGATCTCTATAGATGACTTTGGGATGGAAGCGTCGAATATTGAACGTATTGTCAAATTGCCTATTAGTGAGATAAAGATAGATAAAACCATTACATGGGGACTTTGCCATAACATCGATTACATGCAAAAAATCGATGAAGTTAAGAAGCTCGTTTCGGTTAAAAACGCGCGTATTATCTATGAGGGTGTTGAAAACAAAGACACCTGTGTGTTTCTGGAAGCTCTAGGCGGCTTTAACCAGCAAGGTTTTCTTCATGGGGTTCCATCACTACCAGAAATTGTGGTTGAGATGCTCGCAGAGCAAAAAGAGTTAGCTCATTTCGCGAACGATTTTCTAAAATAAACTTGATAACCCTCGACTAGGAAACACTAGAGTGTCTCGCCCTAAAATACGTTGACAATTTTTAGTAAGCCAGTAATGCATGTTACTGGCTTTTTCTTGTACTTTGTTTATTGTAAAGGCTTTGTTACATAATTATATGGAACTAAATCAATAATCTACGATACAAATATTTATATTCGCTACCTCACGTAGCCTCATGGCTAAGCCTTGTTACAAAAAAATCACTCATTAAGCGCAGTTCTCTGGCCTTTTGGGTTGAGACTGATGAAGAGACCATAGCGTGAAGCGTATCCGCCCCATGAACCCACGGGGCGACTTGTCAGTGTTTGAAGTTCCAAGGTAGGAGTGCGTCGATATCAGGCTCTGCTTTCGCGAGCTCTTTCATGCACTTGACCATGTAGTCGTAGAGGATAAGACCGTTGGCTTTCGCGGTCTCGACGATACTGTAAAGCATCGCGCTCGCCTCAGCACCATTTGGTGTGTTAGAGAACAGCCAATTTTTTCTGCCAATGACCAGTGGTTTAATTGCACGTTCAGCGCGATTATTATCGATAGATAAGTGACCAT